>CAIWTC010000215.1 GCA_903915485.1 uncultured Ignavibacteriales bacterium
ATGTACCGCTCCAAAGGTATTCCTCTCGATGCTTACATACTTGATTTTGATTGGATGGATTGGGGTGCTGATAATTATGGAGAGTTCCGGTTCGGTCCGAAGTTTCCTTCCGCATCGGGAGGTATATTAAAGAATCAGTTACTCGCTCAAGGCGTTAATCTTATGGGTATCCGCAAACCAAGAGTGCATGTCAGTACGACGCAGGGACAGTACGCATCTGCTAATAACTTTTTCCTTGGATACAAAACTGATTACTTCAGCAACAAAACCGTTGGGTTGTTAAATTTTTCAAGACCTGATGTGCGCAAATGGTACTGGAATAGTTTCATCGACCTGGGTGATTCATATAATAACGGCATAGTAGGCTATTGGAACGATGAAGCGGATGAATTCGGCGGCAGCAGCATGTTCCTTCAAATGCAGCGTAGTGAATACGAAGGGCAGCGAAGTTATAATGACAGCCGCGTATGGTCAGTGAATAGAAATTTTATGCTGGGGGCTCAACGGTATGCTTACGGACTTTGGTCAGGCGATATCGGCACAGGGTTTTCAGTAATGTCAGCGCAGCCAATGTTTATGGTATCAAGTATTCTCCTTGGTGCTAGTTGGTGGAGTATGGATATTGGCGGATTCAACGGAACTCCAAGTTCAGAAAATTATTACAGATGGATTCAGTTCGGTGCGTTCGTTCCTATCTTCCGCGTGCATGGCACATTTGGACAGGAGCGCGAGCCTTGGAATTACGGCGCTGAAGCCGAAGCAATCTCTAAAAAATTCATCGGGATAAGATATAAACTTCTTCCTTACATATATTCAATGGCATGGGAGAATCACCTCACAGGAGTTTCAATCGCACGACCGCTTGTTATGGAATATCCTGAGGACAACTCAACAGCAAATATCAGCAATGAGTGGATGTTCGGTAATGATATGCTTGTCGAACCGGTACTACAGGCGGGTGCTTCGTCTATTCAAGTCTATCTCCCTGCAGGAACTTGGATTGATTATTGGTCAGGTGTTACTTATTACGGTCCTTCGACTATCAATTATTCCGTTACAAAAGATATTATCCCACTATTTGTAAAAGGCGGGGCAGTTATCCCCTGCTCTTCCCCTGCAAATTTTGCGGATGACCCTTCAGCAAAAGATAAACTCATCCTAAGCTGTTATCCGGGAGGAAATCGCAGTGCTTTTATCTATGAAGATGACGGAAAAACATACGCATATGAGCGTGGTGTTTATTCCCGAACCGATTTTCAGCAAAGAACTCTTGCAGGCAAAATTGAACTTGTAATTAATTCAAGAACAGGCTCTTACTCAGTGCCGACAAGAAATTACATTGCAGAGTTTAACTATATGATTAGTGAACCTGATACTATTTTAATAGACAATGTAACTGCGGTAAGAACTTCTGTAATTGCGTTAATGAACAATGCCGCCAAAGGATGGGCATATGATTCTTCGCTGTCCAAAGTTATCGTAAGGCTGAATGACGATGGACTTGCACACATTATCTCGGTAAAAAATCTTCCCGATACAGCACCTCCAAAGGCAGACTCAGTTTATGCACTGACTGTCGAAACAATTTATGTTAAATTCTCTGAACCTGTAGCAACAGGTAATTCTCTGAACAGTTCAGAAAACATTTCCAACTACTCTCTCAGCGACGGAATGCAAGTGCTCTCGGCTATATCATCAGCAGACCATCGAAGCGTTACGCTTACAACTTCAAAGATGACTTCCAATAAAGCTTATCAACTCACGGTATCAAATATCGCGGATATAAGTCAGTCGCGTAACATAATGACGGCCGCACAATTCCCTATCTCAATCAAACCACTTTCCACCTATGTAGTGGAACTGCAAAACGGAATCAACAGTTACATGGGGACAAGCGATGCACATATCGCACAGAACTTCCCAAGTAATAACATGGGCGGTTATGGATTTTTTGAAGTTTGCCGGTACGGTGGAAATTCAGCTGACGATAAATCAGCACTTATAAAATTCCTCGTGGACCAAAATATAACGCCAAAGGACAGTCTGCTTAAAGCTGAAGTAGTGCTAATACTTGCAGATACACGATATGGTACTCCCGATAAACAGATTGGCTCATACCGTTTACTTAAGCCTTGGAACGAAGGCACTGTGAATGCAGGAATAGACGGCGCAACTGCAGCAACAGGCGAAGTTACATGGTCAAGTGCGCAGTTCGGTTCAATGCCGTGGACAAACGCAGGCGGTGATTTCACTCAGCAGATGTCATCGTTGCTTACTGTAGGCTCGGCAGCAGGGACTGAGTATGCATGGAACATTACTTCTTTCTTTAATTTTTGGAAAGCGTATCCGGACAGTAATTTCGGAATAATATTAAGAGAACCGTCATCAAGCACAGAGAACGGGACAAAAGTATTCTATTCAAGAAACTCTGACACACCAACACTTCGGCCGAAACTTCGTCTGACATATATCAACAAGGATACAGGCATTTCAAATCCAAAGAATATTCCTATAAGTTTTGCATTGTTTCAGAATTATCCGAATCCGTTTAATCCATTTACGGTAATAAATTATTCATTGGCAACAAGAGCCAATGTCAGCCTGAAAGTCTTCAACTCGTTAGGACAGGAAATTGCAACACTCGTTGAAGGCGAACAATCCGAAGGTCAGCATTCAGTAAACTTCAGTGGACTGCATCTCTCAAGCGGGTTGTACTTCTATACATTGCGTGCTGGTAATTTTATTTCAACGAAGAAGATGGTATTAATTAAGTAAACAAATTGAGTTTAAGTCTATTCAAAATAAAACCGCCGGCCTAAAGAGACCGGCGGCACGATACTTACCTATTTATTTCCAATACTGTTTTTTCTACCTCCTACTTTATTAATAAAAGTTTTTTGGTTGAATTAAACTTGTCCGCTGTTATTCTGTAAAAATATACACCGGTCGTAAATCTACTTCCGTCAAATGTTACTTCATGCACACCTTTTTTCATCTGCGTATTTACTAGTGTTGTTACTTCATTTCCTAACAAATCGAATATCTTTAATGATACTGCACAATCTGAAGGAATAGAATATCTAATTACTGTGCTAGGGTTAAACGGATTCGGATAATTTTGCTCCAAAGTAAAAGTGCGGGATTCAGTACTAATAACTTTATCATCAACTCTCACTGCACCGCCATTTGATGTATGCAGAATCGAACCGTTGTCACACACTACCCAACCGTTACCTGCATCTGTGAAGAACACATCCCTAAAACTGAAATTATTCCGCGAACTTGTAGACTGCTTTGTCCATGTCTGTCCGCCATCACCGGTTCTGTATATCGTATTATTATCGCCCACGACCCATACTTTATTTGCATTAAAGACAAACAGAGCCCTCAAAGTTCCAGTCATCAAAGTAGTATTTGACCAATTATTTCCACCGTCAGTGGTTGAGTAAATCCAATTATTATTGCCAAGTACCCATCCGATGTTTTCATTTGCAAAGCGGATTGAGGAAAGCCCTCCGCCTTGTAAATTTGAACTATTCCATGAGGCACCTCCATCCGTTGTCTTTAAAATATTCCCGTATGAAGTGCCGCAATATCCAACAAAAGGACCTATCATAGAAATTGAATAAACAGGTCCTTCAAAACCCTGCCGTTGCGTAATCCAACTGCCTCCTCCGTTAGTGGTCTTTAAGATAATCGATGCCCCGTTGTTACTTCCGCCTACAGCCCATCCTGTATTGACATCAGAAAAACTGACTGCATACAAATCCAACGCTGTAGTTGAATTCTGCGAGGTCCAGGAAATTCCGCCGTCGGTCGTTTTCTTTATAATTCCTGTTACTCCAACAACCCATCCTGTTGTTGAATTTGCAAAAACAACACCATTTAAGTCAGATGATGTGTTTGAATTCCGAGAACTCCAAATATCACCGCCGTTTGTAGTTGAAATAATCGTTCCCATTTTCCCCACCGACCATCCGGTTGAGGAATTCACAAAATAGACTGAGTTTAATGAATTATTAGCATTGCTCGTCTGAGGAAGCCATGCAACTGTCTGAATATTATAAACTATATTTTTGTCACCGGGATGAACCTCACCGTTATTCCAGTCAAAACCATATTGGTCATTAAGGTTATTAACATTTTTGTAATAATAGCTGAACTTGTTGGAAACTTTCAGAGTGAATACTCCGGTATTTGGGTCAGAATCACAAAATGCATTTGCAGTATCCTGAACATTTGCATTCACTTCAAAAGAAATTCCTTTTGGGGTAGAACCATCAAGCAGCACATAACCGGTGATGGAATCATTCGTAACATATGCGGTTAGATCAACCCGCATGCTGTCTCCTTGGTGTAGTGAGATATCTCCTGACTGTGGTGCGAGATACAGGGGAGAAAATCCATCTCTCGTGTTGATTCTCCAAATTGGATAATTACTTATCTGCGAGACAGAAAATCCAAACTGAAAAAATCCTTTTGAGTCTGTGTAAACATTAAATCCATCTCCGCCATGCCGGGGGGACACCTCCACTCTTGCATTTGCAAAAACATGATTATCATCGCCCTTAATATAACCGACTAATTGTGCTGCGGCCTTAATATAAGTGAAGTTCAATCCCGATATACTTGCCGATAGAGTTACAAGTGTATCTGTTGGTAAAGGAATATATGGCTGAATGACATCTTTGACATAAACGCTAAATGAAAGATTATATGCAGAGTTCGTGAAATTAAGCGAGTAGTTTCCACTGGCATCAGTAATCGCCATGCACTGGTTCATACCTGAACTTTTGGATTCAGCAGAGATTAATAAATTTTCTGCAGAAGTTCCGGGAGGAGCGGTTACCTTGCCGGTTATTGTATATTGTGGTGAAGGCATTGGCAAAACGGTTCCACTTATTGAAGTAGTAAATCCGTTATTTGAGAAAAGCAGAATATATTTGGCAGGTGCTAGCGTAAGGTCAGGCATGTTAAGATAAAGATGCCCATTCACAAGGTTGTCCATATCATTGGGACCACCGTTTCCGCTTTGGTCACCATCAACTTGAGCGAATGTACCAAAGATTGATTTATCAATGGCAGCATTAATCTGACCATTGCCGTCGATATCAACCCATACCTCTATGGTTGCAGTCCCGCCAACGGGAAGGTTACACTCCCATATGAGTCCCTGTCCTTGGGTGATAACTGCATGCGAAGAATAAGAATTGAGAGTTAAATTCGTTATTTGAGCTTTACTATGAAAGCTAAAAAGAAGTGTAAAAAAAATCATTGTTGCTGTAGTTAATTCCTACGCCGGGTTTTACGACATTGGCCACTACCAATCCAATCACCAGAGCTGCAGTCGTTACAATCTCAAAATAAATTAATGCTTTACCACCGATCCTCCCGGCATTTTTCAGATTGTCGGCTCCGGCAATCCCGCTGAC
>CAIWTC010000216.1 GCA_903915485.1 uncultured Ignavibacteriales bacterium
CAATTCAATATATAAATTTTTATGAACTTCCGCCACAGTTGACCATTTCCAAGCTTTCACACTTTTACGCGCTGAATGACTTATGTCGTACCTTTTTTGAGAATTATTGATTAAGTCGCTAATTATTTTTAAGGAACTTTCCGGGTTAGTGGACTCAAATGAATAGCCATTTTGCCCGTCTTTTATAAACTTGCTGAAATAGCTGGTTTTATCAACTAGGACAACACATTCAGTCGCCATTGCTTCAGCAGTTGCAAATGAGAATGTCTCTTTTGAGTAGGGTGATACGAAGATATCAACCTCACTAAGTTTGTTTTTCCATGCTGCGGCATCTTTTTTGGCAATGCTTTCAAAATTGAATTTTTCTGAAATATCTTTTGGGTCAATGAAAACAAATCCTACGAAAACCAGATTCAGCAAATCAGATAGTGGTGCAATAAATTTAATGAATTCTGCCGCACTTTCTTCTCTGGCCTTGAATCCGCCAAGGAACATGACATTTAGCTTAGTATTTAATTTGATTATATTTTTTTGCGTATGAAAAAATGTTTCATCAATCCCGGGAGTCAGAATTGAAATGACAGACTTCGACTTATATTTGGAACTGAGTTTTTGAACTATGGTTTCATTGAAGCCAATAAGTGAAGAACTTCTTTTGATTAAACTTCTTTCAGTAAGGTGGTTTTTGATTTTATAGAATATTCCCAGCTCTTTTTTTGACTTGTCTTCACTCGATACATCTCCATGAATTGTATAAGCAATCTTAAATCTCAAAAAAGGTTTTAGGAGAATTAAAAAAAGTACAATCCGATTAAACTCCAGGAAGTGTATAATCCTAGGCTTATATTTAACTATTTCCCGTGCCAGGGAAATAATTCCAATTTCAATTATTCCCGAGTTGGAGGTGATATGTTTTCTCCCAAATAGTTTTTGGGTTAAAGGAACACCTTTATTTCTATATGTATATAGCGAAATACCGGTAACAGTAGTCAGTAAATCAGCAGTCCTCTTGATATATTTTTCAGGCCCGGAGAAAATATCCTCCGTGAGATAGTTCCCAATTAAGAATACAGGCTGTGATGGGTTATTCTTCATAGTCCGCCCTCGTTATTGGAAAATACTTTTAATTTATATAGAAAATACAGCTGAATGATAAAAACTAAATATTCAGAAATGATACTGACTAAAGCAGCAAAATAAATGCTGCGGTATAGATAAATCAAAATAAAGTTTGCTATTATATTGCCAACGGCAATGACAAATACTGATATTGTTACATACTTCTCATTGTTTGAAGAGTTTAGAGTAGTTCCGGTAAGGTTATTCAGCAATAAGCCCGGCAAGCCAAAAATTAAAAGCATTAGTATAGGCGAAGAGACTAAATATTTTATTTTGTACAGCAATACAATAATTTTCGCCGAGAAAAAATATATGGGTAAGGAAAATGCGATGGCCAGTATAACAAGGATAAGTGCTTTGTTATAAAAATTGTTTTTAGAAATATACTTATTCGTCTTATAGAACGAAGAGTATTCACTGAAAAGGGGAGTCAGCAGGAAATTAGATAGTGACTGAGGGGCTTTATAAATAGAATAAGCAACCGCATAAAAAGCAACTGCCTCGAGCCCAATAAAATTTTGTATAACTAGCGTGTCAACCCTGTCATATATCCAAACAAATATCATTCCTGCTCCCATAGGCAGTGATGATTTCAGAATAGGTTTTATTATCATCCATTTTGGCTTCACAATTCTTATGAATATTCCGGAATGGTTTAAATATGCCACCAATAATACCAAATGAACAACTGCACTTATAATGAACGATAGTACAACAATCTCTGTTCGAAGATGACTATAAAAGAACAAAAAGAATGTGGCAATTAAAAGAAATCTGCTTATTGAAAGAAAAACAAAAGTTGCTCGGTATTTCTTCAGACCGAAAAATATAGAGTTAAAGTAATTCGTGAAAGAGAAAAGAGCGATAGTAACTGCAATTATACTGCACACTACGATATCAGTTCCTTCAGACCAAAAGAAATAAAAGATACTGATTGCTAAATAAGGAATTGTCAGGTATATCCTTAGTGTTAGCAATTGACTTGAATATTTGGGGATGTCTTTTTCGCTTGTTGCCGCTAAGCGTTGTATATAAAAATTAAATCCACCCTCAAAAAATGAAATTAAAATATTGGAGAATGCGAAAGTTGCTATTATTATCCCATAAGTTTTTGCCGGATAAAAGCGGGCAAGTAAAACAAACAGAGCAAAGAAGGTAAATTTTTCTAAGAGGTTAGAAAGGAATACATAGATGCCATTTTGAAGTAATTCTTTTGTGTTAGTATATAACTGAGAAATAAATTTCATTTAATGGCGAAAGAATTGGTGATGTAAAAAATGAAGGTTATATCAGCGATATAACCTTCATAAACAATATAATTGCTGATTATTTGCAATTAATGGCTTTTAGACCAAGGAATTTTGCTGAATCACCCAATTCTTCTTCGATTCTGAGAAGTTGGTTGTATTTAGCTATTCTATCGGTTCTTGATGTTGAACCTGTTTTAATTTGACCTGCATTTGTTGCAACTGCAATATCTGCTATGGTTGTATCTTCTGTTTCTCCTGAGCGGTGACTAATAACAGCTGTATAGCCATTATTTTTAGCCATTTCAATTGCATCAAGAGTTTCAGTTAATGTACCAATTTGATTAACTTTGATAAGAATTGAATTTGCAATGCCTTTTTCAATTCCGGTTGATAATCTTTCGGTGTTGGTAACAAATAAATCATCACCTACCAACTGAATTTTATTCCCAAGTTTCTCGGTCATTAATTTCCAGCCATTCCAATCGTCTTCAGCTAAGCCGTCTTCGATTGAAACTATAGGATATTGACTTACCCATGAAGCCCAGAAATCCACCATTTGTTCTGATGAGATTTCTTTTTTATCTGATTTGAAGAATGAATAAACATTTTTCTTTTTGTCAAACATTTCGCTGGTAGCAGGGTCAAGTGCGATAGAGATATCAATACCCGGTTTATATCCTGCTTTTTCAATTGCTGTTAAGATTACTTCAATCGCTTCAACATTTGATTTAAGGTTCGGGGCAAAGCCACCTTCATCACCAACAGAAGTGTTATAACCTTTTTTCTTAAGCACATCTTTAAGAGTGTGAAATACTTCGGTACCCATTCTAAGTGCATCAGAGAATCTAGTTGCGCCGACAGGCATAATCATAAATTCCTGGAAATCAACATTGTTGTCTGCATGGCTTCCGCCGTTGATGATGTTCATCATTGGGAGAGGAAGAACTTTTGCATTAGCACCGCCGATATAGCGGTAGAGGGGAACACCTAAGGAACTTGCAACTGCTTTGGCTGCAGCTAATGAAACACCAAGGATAGCATTTGCACCTAATTTTGACTTATTTGGAGTTCCGTCTAAGGTTATTAATTCTTTGTCAAGGGCAACCTGATCAAAGGCATCAAAATCAAATAGAGCATCAGCGATTTCGTTATTGACATGGTCAACTGCCTGTCTTACGCCTTTTCCTAAAAAGCGTGACTTATCGCCATCGCGTAATTCGCAAGCTTCGTGTTCGCCTGTAGAAGCTCCGCTAGGAACTGCTGCTCTGCCTACACTACCGTCATCAAGTATTACTTCTGCTTCAAGGGTTGGGTTACCGCGTGAATCTAATATTTCGCGCGCCCTTACTTCATCTATAAAAAACATTTTCTGTTCTCCTTTAATTAATAATCATTGTTCGAACTACAAATTTAATGAAAATCATTGATATTATATATATGATTCTCAATAAAATTTATTACGGAGTAAGTCCTGTTTGCTTGGTAAAGTCGAATATCCAATCATTGTCAGGGGCTAATAATGGCACTGCGGTGATTTGCCCGCCGAAGCCCAACTTACGGACCCCGAACGAATTAACTGATGTTGTTTCCATAGAGTTAATCATATCTGAATTTACGCTAAAACCGTACTTCTTTGCGAGTGTAACTGTTTTAACATCTAATTTATGTTTTACTTTCCTGTTTACAATCTCGGATTTAAGTTGTTCTTTGATTTCTAAGAAGGATTTTTTGTTTTTCTCAGTGAATTTTTCTCGTTTATCTAAAAGCTTAATGATAGAGTACCCGTTATTATTTTGAATAGGCCCGCGAACTTCATTAATTGACATATCCCAAGCTATTTCGCCTAATGTGCCGAGTCTTTCAACAGGAAACAGTCCGTACTCGCCGTCTTTTTTTGAAATTTCTTTTTTCTTATTGTACTTTTTCACTGTCTGCTTGAAGTCGGCACCGTTTTTTAATTCGCTTAACGCGCTCTCAGCGAGAGTCAAGGAGTCAGTAAACATTTCAATGATATTAACTGCCCGAGGGTAGACATAATCTTTGTAATTTTTAGTATAAAAGTCTATAGCTTCTTCGTCTGATATTTTAATACTGTCAGCAATTGTATTTCTTAGAATCTGATAGAGGTAGTTGTCCTTCCACATACTGACTTGCCTGATAACTTCAGGGTCGTTATTGTAATTATTTTTTCTCCCTTCGTTGGCTATCAGTTCGTTCTCGATAGTTGACCTCATCCTTTTCTGAATTTCCGTAAAGACAGGATTTAGGTTAGGATTTGAAATATGAAATCCGTCAAATGAAAAATATAGTATGAAATCATTCAGGTTGATTTTTGTATCATCAATTCTGCACACAATCATTTTCAAAGTATCAGGAGGGATTGAATTCAGGAGGCTGATTACTTCTGCTGCAGTCAAATGAATTGCGGTAGTATCATCAGCAGAGATTACGTGTTTCTTATTCTGAAGTACTTGAGTAAGATGTACAGAAAAGCATTTCATCAATTCTGCATCAGCCTTAATTATCTTATTTGAATAGAATTGTGCCAGGTATTTGAAATATTGCTCATTCTCTTTCCTGGTTTTCAATACTTTAAGTGCTAACTGCGATGTGTTGTCCGTTTCACTTACCGGGGCGATATCTATTTTCTGTTCTAAATTTTCGACATAAAATATGTACCATCCTGCAGGTGTGGGAAGCGGGGGAGTGAACATATAAATTGTAAGTTTGAACAATTCATCCTCGACATGATTAGCTAACTGACCGTAAACCACTTCTTCAGGCTTTGGCTGAAAACTCATTTCCTCTCTGGTAGAAAGTATAGTATCAAAGTTTGCCCCTTTTTGCAGAACGCTGTAGATGTCAGCCACTTCTGCTGAATCTTCGCTGAAAACATATTTAACATAGTACTTTAGATTTTGCCTTCTACGCGCCTCCGAAAATTCTTCATTCGAGAACTGTGCGCCTTCTCTGACTTTCTTTTTGTATAATAAATCACGAATAAACATATTCTCAAACAAGTGTGCTGATACAGTAATTGCTTTGGATGAGTCCAAGTTTAGAGATTCAGCTTCAAGCGCCCAAAGTTTTTCTGAGATAAGCGAAAGTATCAAGTTACTTTTTGAAGAATTCATGTTCTTGGTATTATGCTTATCAAAACTCGGTGAAAACTCAAAGCGCTCAAGGAAATCCAGTTTTGTGATTTTCTTATTTCCCGCGGTTCCAATCGCAGAATAATCGTCAGGCAAATCTTGAGAAAGTATTGTACTAATGCTAAGTGCAAATAATAACAGGGCTAATTTCATATAGTTAAAATTGTCAATTTGATTGAATAAAAATATAATTATCTTACCAATAAGATAAACATTACCACTTATTTAGAATAATATCTTTGATGCTTTGTTCCAGCAAAGAGTGTTTAAATTGAAACCCTTCGGAAATTAATCTAGAAGGGACTACTTTTTGGCTTTTAGTAATTTCTATCGCAGATTCACCAAGAGCCAGTTTAAGAACCCACTCAGGCACACTGAAAAGATTTGGTCGGTGTAATGCTGAAGCAACCGCTTTAGATATTGTGCTCATAGTAACGGGTACCGGTGCTGTGCAGTTATAGGTGCCTTCCTTTGAGTTTTCCAGTAGGTAACAAATTATTGATAAAATATCGGGTAAAGAAATCCATGGAAACCATTGACTGCCTTTTCCTAAAGTACCCCCCGCAAATAATTTATAAGGGAGTATCATTTTAGGAAGTGCTCCGCCCTGAGTTGATAATATGATGCCGGTTCTTATGCATACCGTTTTGACGCCTGCCTGAGAAAAGAGTTTGGCTGAGTCCTCCCACTCTCTGCAGACATCAGATAAAAAGCCATCACCTTTTTTTGAACTTTCAGTAAGTTCTTCATCAGCGCGTGAACCATAGTAACCGGTCGCTGATGCACCGATAAAAGTTTTTGGGAAATATTCGATAGACTTAAACGCATCGAACAACGATTTGTTGGGGAGCGTTCTGCTTTCCAGAATAAGTTTCTTATAATCATCATTCCATCGCTTTGCAGCAACATTTGCGCCGGCTAGATTTATAACTGCATCAACGCCGATAAGTTTTTTTGGATTTGATATGTTATAGCCTTTATCCCAAAAAATATAATCTTCGCAGTAATTGGAAATTATTCCGGGAATATTTTTGCGTGTCGTTGCGGCGATAATTGAGTAACCTTGCCTATACAGTGTTTCACAAAGGCGAACCCCGATGAGCCCTGTTGCTCCTGCTATTAGAATTTTCTTCTTCATTAATATTTTCTATAGAACCATGTAAGTGAATTATTTCAATAAATTATATAGCAAAATAGCGTTATGAATTGATATATTGCAAGTTCAAAATAAATAATCTCAATAATAAGAACTGTTTAACATAATACTGCAATGCAAAAACGATTACAATTTATTGACCTTCACAGGGCTATAGTAATATTGGTGATGATAGAAGTGCATATTTTTAATGCATTAATCATTCCTCAAATTAAAACACTCCCATGGTATGGCGTACTCTCATTTATCAACGGACTCGTAGCGCCCTCGTTCC
>CAIWTC010000217.1 GCA_903915485.1 uncultured Ignavibacteriales bacterium
GGTTGAGAAACTAACAATTGTTATTTCTCAACCTTTTTTTTATTTTAAGTGGATTTAAATTATAGGGCAAAAATATTCCCCATTATTGATGATGGCCCAGATTGATAGTGTTATTTGTTGTTCAGTTAGTTGATAGCTAAATGGCAGAAATTTCTATGATGTAATAAACTGCATTCCGTGATTTACTTGAAGAAATCAAAGTATTCAAATCCTTAAACAGTACTGCTCCTATTATGAAAAGGTGGGGATTTTCTTATACTCACTACTCATTTAACTGATTATTTTGCTGTTTGGCTTTGATCAAGGGTATCTTCAACCTGAAATATGTTAAAAGTTTTTGAAATATTGTCACTAAATTGAGTCTGATATTACTGGATTATTTGTATTCTGTACTATTCTTGAAGGTAGTTATAATTCTTCAGATAAGAATTTTGCTTATTACTCTCTTGTAAAGTCAGGAAGTGTTTGTTGAACAGAGAAAGGTTTAGTTATGAAAAATAATTTTAAGCTGCTTATCATATTTATAAGCTTGAGTTTATTAACCGGGAACTCATTGTTGAGCGCTCAGGTCACAACTCCCCAAAATGTTAAAGCAACTGTCCAAAGCAATCTGCAGGTGGCCGGCATTTTAATTACTTGGGATAAACAATCCATGATGTCCGGTCATCACATGGGATATGGCTATGTGCCTCCACCAAGATATGATATTTATAAAAAAACAGGCGCTCCTGAAGATACAGGTAGTTATTCTATTGTTCTCGGATGGTATGCCTGGGGCGGTGTTCTTGATGTTCAAGTTGAACGGGGAAAGACTTATTCATATTATATTGTCGCGGTACAAGGTGATACTTCAAGCGCAGCGTCATCAGTAGTTTCGGTTACGGTTCCGTTACTTGTTATGGGTACAATCTCAGGAACAGTTACATCCGATGCTGATAATTCTGCTCTCAAAGGCGTAAGAATTCAAGTTGTCAGTAGTGCTTCATGCTACAGGAACCCTGATGTTTACACAGATAGTTTAGGAAACTTTTCAATCAAGCTTTTAGCGGGAGACTACTATCTTTATCTCTCCAAAATAGGTTACTTTTCAGAATACTACGGGAACACAAAGTATTTCAGAGATGCAGCTAAAATAACTTTAGCCGGCAATGATGTTGTTACGGCTAATACGGGTCTTGCATCTTTTGTTTTGCCTACGACTAAAACAGTATCAGGCAATGTTACTGATGAAACAGGAACTCCTGTGAGAGCTAATGTTTCTATATATAAATTAAGAAACAACACATATCATTGGAGCAGAAGTTCATCTTTCACAGATAGTTTAGGTAACTATTCGTTCAAAGCGCTTTCGGGTGATACGATTGTTGTGTACGCAGCTCCGTTGAATAAACTTTATCTGCCGCAATTTTTTGAAGGCAAATCAACATATGCCGAAGCTACAAGATTAGTCGTTAGCGGTGATTTAGCAAATATTAATTTCACTCTTGCATTAAAATCTGTTCTTCCAAATGGCATTAGCGGCCTGGTTTTGGATACTGCAATGGTTGGAGTTCCCGCACATGTTTCGGCAATTGCTATAAGTAATGGCAGAGTAAAAAAACAATATGCTGCGGTAGCTGATTCATTAGGCAAATACTCTTTTGGGAATATCGCTCCAGGAAGCTATCTATTGAGAGTTTATCCTATGAACGGTTATGCTCCTACATATTACAGATATGACGGTTTACAATCGTTGGATTGGAAAACTGCCGATACAGTAGTTGTTGACTCGTTTAGTGTCGTATCAAATATTGATTTTATAGTTGTCCCACGGAGTGATTCAGGATTTGCTTCTGTACACGGAACGGTTAAATCAAACAATCATTCTGTATCAGGTGCTTCCGTTTATGCTATGGATGAAAACGGCAAACTTATTTCATATGCTATTTCTGATGCTAACGGAATTTATAAGATGACGGATGTTTCAATTGGGAAGGTTCGCATTGTATCTGATATGGCGGAATATAATTCTGCAACATCCCCCTTGATTACTCTCGGCTCAGGTTCTGCATCAAGTACAGTTTCTAATCTTGAATTGGTTCAAACACCTGCGGCAATTGTTTACCAAACAAGTTCATCTGCACCGACTTCGTTTATTCTTGAGCAGAATTACCCTAATCCGTTTAATCCATCTACTCTGATTAAATACAGCATAACGGAAAACGCTTTTGTTAACTTAAAAGTGTTTGATGAACTGGGCAGGGAAGTAACTACTTTAGTTAACGCTGCACAGTCCTTAGGAAGTTATGAAGTAAAATTTAATGCTGCCGGACTATCGAGTGGAGTTTATCTATACAGACTCCAGGCAGGCGACCAGGTAATAACAAGAAAACTTATGTTGATGAAATAAGTTAGTCTATTAATTATTTTGAGGCCCGTTCAAAATGGACGGGCTTTTTTTATGCTTTATGTTTTTCTTATCTTAAATATAAGTTGAAATATTTTAGGAAATAATATGATGAAAATTCTCTTTTTATTGGTTATGATTATGGCGATAAACACAAATATCACTGAAGCTCAAAAATTAAATTATCCTGCAACAAAAAAGGTCAATCAAGTTGATGACTATTTTGGGACGAAGGTCTCTGACCCATATAGATGGCTTGAAGATGACCGCGCTCCTGATGTTGAAGAATGGGTTAAAGAACAAAACAAAGTAACATTTTCATATCTGGATAAAATCCCATTTAGGAATACATTAAGAAATCGTATTCAAGAATTAATTAACTACCCACGGTACTCAAGTCCTTCAAAAGAGGGAGAGTATTACTATTTTTACAAAAATGACGGTTTGCAGAATCAATCCGTACTGTATAGACAAAAAGGTTTAGATGGGTTGCCTGAAGTATTTCTTGACCCGAATAAACTTTCGGAAGATGGAACTGTTTCTCTCAGAGGGATTCAATTTTCTAAGGATTATAAATATTGTGCTTACACAATTTCAAAGAGTGGGTCTGATTGGGTAGAAATATGCTTGATGGATGTGGCATCAAAAGCTAAGCTCACTGATGAACTTGAGTGGTGTAAGTTTACTTCTGCGGCCTGGTGCGGAAATGGTTTCTTCTATAGCCGATATGATGCACCTAATAAATCTGATAAGGCATTCTCCGAAAAAAATAATTTCCATAAAGTTTATTATCACAAAGTCGGCGAACAGCAGTCGGCGGATATCTTGGTATATCAAGATACTACAAAACCGTATTTCCACACAGTTGATATTTCTGAAGATGAGGATTTTATATACCTATATAAAAGCGGGCAGGGGAGCGGTAATGCTCTTTCATTTAGTAAGCTTGATAAATCAAAATCATTTGCAAAGTTAACTTTCGCTCCAATAATCGAAACTATGAATGATGAATTTTCAGTAATTTCAAATTACGGAAATAAGTTGTATGCTTATTCAAAGGTTGATGCGCCGAATGGTCAGGTAATAGTTATTGATGCAGAAAATCCTGTTCGTGGAAATTGGAAAGTCTTGATTCCGCAGAAGACTGAACCTATTGACTTTGCTAATAGCGGAGGAGACAAGCTTTTCATCGGATATAATAAAGATGTTAAGTCAAAAATATTTGTGTACGACTTGCAAGGGCAAATGGAAAACGAGATAGTACTGCCTGCCCCTGGTTCAGCAAGCGGATTCTATGGCAAGAAGGATTACACGGAAGTATTTTATTCATTCACTTCGTTTACTTATCCCAGTACTATTTATCGGTACTCAATAAAAGATAAAGTTTCAATATTATTCCGCAAAAGCGAAGTTAAATTTAACCCCGATGATTTTGAAACAGAACAAGTATTCTATTCTTCCAAAGATGGCACAAAAATCCCAATTTATATTGTGTATAAGAAAGGCATTAAAAAGGACGGTAACAATCCAACGCTGCTTTATGGTTATGGCGGGTTCAATGTTTCACTTGAACCTTCGTTCAGTGCTATTCGATTGGCGTTCCTTGAAAGAGGTGGAATTTATGCACAGGCTAACTTGCGCGGCGGCGGAGAATATGGTGAAAGCTGGCATCAGGCGGGAACAAAATTAAATAAGCAGAATGTGTTTGATGATTTTATTTCTGCTGCCGAATATTTAATTAAAGAGAAATATACATCAACGCCAAAATTAGCGATTCACGGAGGTTCTAACGGCGGATTGCTGGTAGGCGCAGTACTTTGTCAGCGACCCGAATTGTTCGGTGTAGCAATCCCTGAAGTTGGTGTTATGGATATGCTGCGGTATCAAAAATTTACAATCGGTTGGAACTGGGCATCAGATTAC
>CAIWTC010000218.1 GCA_903915485.1 uncultured Ignavibacteriales bacterium
ATTCATGAATATTCTGCCTTCCGAAAAGAATTTCGTAATGCAGGCTTCGTTCGTGCTATTGATGAGGAATTCGGTGCTCCGACAAATCCAAATATTTCACAGAGCATAAGAAATTTTGCACTTAAACAAGTATTCCCATTTTTGGATTCAACACTTGCACAAAAAGGTGTGAGTTTTTCCAATTATTATAAGATGGAAAGTCCTGATGATACTGTCCGGGCTAGTTCTACTGCCATTGGAGACGGACGGCAAAGTATGGCAATTCTTGGTTCACTTTCATTTATTCTTGAAGGCAGAGCCGGAAGAGATATGAATGCTGACCTGAAGAGGCGCGTACCGAGACAACTTATCGGTGTTGAAAAGTTTGTTGAATTTATGAATTTGCACAGTGAAGAAATTAAGTTACTTGTTGATTCCGAAAAAAAGAGAATCGCAGAATCCGCTGAGTCTGTTGCACTAAAAATGGATTATGTTTGTGACGGTTCAAAAATCGATATGCATATGGAGATGCTTGATTCTAATGAGCCAAAGGTTATGAAGCTCCCTTATGCATCAACTGTAAAAGTTCTTGAATCTGTCAATCGCCCTCAGGCATATATAATTCCCAAAAAATGTAAAGATGTAATTGAATATTTAAACTTTCACGATGTTCAATATATAAAGACAAAATTTCCGCACAAATTCGATGTAGAAACATATACTATTACAAGAAAAAAGAAAGCTTGGATGGAAAATAAAGTTTTCAATTTTCCTATCACATCTATTAGAAAAGAAACAATAAAAACGGAACCCGGTGATATTATCGTTCCGCTAAATCAAAGAGCAGGTTTGAAAATGATTATTGCACTTGAGCCTGGCTCAATGTGGGGATTATCTCAAACTGTTGAGTTTAATTCATTATTCGAAAAGGGGACTGACTATCCGATTTTGAGAGTCCCCGAATATAAAGGAATTGAAGATGAGTAGTGTTATAACAGAAATAAAACCAGACAACTCTAAACGCAAGCCTAACATGTGGGAAGCGAGTATCCCAATTATTGTGATGGCTGTTTTGCTTGGCGGCGGATACGGCTATATGCAACTCCCAGTTGAGATGCTGCTTATTATGGCATCGTTTGTTGCAAGTTTAATTGCGTTAAGGCTTGGCTATTCATGGAAAGATATTGAAGGAGCGATTATTCAGGCAATTGCTAAAGGAATGCCTGCTCAAATGATTATTATTATTGTAGGAGTGATGATTGCCTCATGGATAGCATCGGGTACAATCCCTATGTTAATAGATTACGGTTTGCGTATAGTTTCGCCGTCATTTTTTTTGGTAACCGCCTCTTTAGTTTGTGCAATAATTTCATTGATTACCGGAACCCCTTATGGAACTGCCGGAACACTTGGAATTGCTTTCATGGGAATTGGTCACGGTCTTGGTATTCCCTTAGCTCCAGTAGCAGGTGCTATTGTGGCAGGATGTTACATTGGAGATAAGCTTTCTCCTTTCTCAGCAGCTGCAAATTTAGCCTCTGCCGCAGCAAAATGTTATGTCATGGATGTTAGTCAACACATGCTCTGGACCACAGTTCCTGCATTCGCAATCAGCTTAGTGGTGTATTGGGTAGTTGGAAGCCAGTATGCAATTATGAACTCCGGTGCTGATAGAATTCTTCTAATTCAAAAAACCCTCCAAGGTAATTTTGCTTATAATGGACTTTTATTGTTGCCTCCGCTGATAGTATTTTTCCTTACTTTTCGCCGTAAACCCGCAGTACCGGTTATGCTTCTTTCTTCCTCAGTTGCAATCATTTTGGCAATGTGGTTTCAAGGCAAAGGGCTAGCGTCAGTCATGGAATATTGTGTCACCGGATATAAGTCAGCAACAGGAATAGCTGTTGTTGATAAACTGCTTTCGCGTGGCGGATTAATGAATATGATGTCAATAACCCTGATTACATTTTGCGCCTTTGCATTTGCAGGAATTATTCAAAAGGCAGGAATACTAGATTTTATACTTCAAAAAATTATGAAGTTTGCCAAAACTCCGGGAAAACTAATTGCAGCAGCAACTGCAAGTTCATTGGCAACAGGATTGCTAACAGGTAATGCATATTTGAGTGTGTTGATGCCGGGTGAACTTTTTGCACCTGCTTTCAAACTGAAAGGTTTAGCAGCAAAAAATTTAGCCCGTGTTACGGGTGAAGCACATATTATTGTCCCAATTGTACCATGGGCAATTGCAGGTGTTTATATGTCGGGGACTCTTGGAGTTTCGACATGGGAATATGCCCCTTGGGCAGTTGCCAATTACGCAGGATTTATCATTACACTAATTTATGGTTGGTTCGGATTTAAGACAGCACCATTGAAGCGTGAAGATGAAACTCAGCCGGGAAGTTGATATATTTATATGTTAAAAAATAATTATTTAGAGGCTTAAATATGGAGACACCAAAAAAATCACTTGAACTGGAAATTCGAAGTAAACTTGATACTTTCAGTAAAAGAGAAAAGGTTATCGCTAATTTTTTTGTTGAACAGCTTAACGATGTAGCGTTTCTTTCAGTTCATGAAATTGCAGAAAAACTTTCTGTCGGAAGGGCATCTATTGTACGATTTGCTCAAAAGCTTGGCTATGATGGTTTCTATGGCTTGAAACAGGATATTCAGAATCAACTACAGACGATTATCGCTCCACTCGAAAAGTATCAGCTTTCGATTAATGAATCATCGGTTAATTATAAATCAATTACGCAGATTGCTGAAAACGAAGTAAGTAATATCAATTTTGTTGTAAATAATTTTGATAAAAAAACTTTTGATAAGGCGGCGAAACTATTAGCTAACGCTGATATCATATATTGCACCGGCTATAATATGTCGTCTTTTCTTGCAGGAATTTTAAGCTTTTTGCTTCAGAGAATTGGTTTGAAATCATTTCCGACTAATTTTGGAGGAAGGTCACTTGAAGAGCAGATCATAAACATCGGCAGTGAGGATGTGTTAGTTACTTTTTCGAATCCTCCTTATTCAGTTGAAACTATTAAGGCTGCGCAATTTGCCAGGAAGCAAAAATGTAAAGTTTTGTCATTCACTAACTCTATAGCTTCGCCTATCGTTGAGCATTCTGATTTAGTCCTGACCGTAAAGTCAGAGAGTGATATTTTTACGAATTCATTTTCAGCCATTCTTGTTGTTGTATATGCTTTAGTAAATGAAATCGCAATTCATAACAAGGCTCGTTTCAAGAGGGCAATTGACAAAAAACACTCAACGGTATGATGTTAGTTAATAGTACTTATGATTTTAGGATATTAATGTTTGAGAGTAACCTAATTAATCACTTGACATTGAAAAAGATTAGAGTTATCTTTAGTTGGAACTTATGTTCCAATAAAAAATAAATGGAATAATTATCATTTTAGATGCAATTATGTGTCTTAACGGGTTGAGAATATTTTTTAATTAGAATAAAGTGATAATTACAGATATTAGGTTATGAGAATAAAAACCAGTGCTTGATTTTCAAGCTCTTTAATTGTGTTGATATATAAACTTATTAAATAAACATAAATAATAATCATTGCGAGGTATATAATGAAACAATTGCTCCTTTTACTTTTTATTGGAATTTTCCTGCTTCATTCAGCAGGGTACGCACAATCATCTTCAGCTACCTGGGCATTGACTAAAGACGGAGCTCCGGTATTAGTAGGAAATGTCGCTGCAAACACTATTGATACAAGTAGTGTCTCCACAAATATTGTAGGCTTTGCAGGCCGTGCATTTACTGATACCAATTTCACGGGTCTTGCAGTCGGAGCTACAGGAATAACCTCCTGGCCTGCTGATAGTACAACAACTATTGCTAACTCATCGTTTGTCGGAATTGTTTCCGGTTATGGAGTGATAACACCTCGTTATATCGATTTTACGATTTCTCCTACCGCAGGAAATAATCTTACGATTGAAAACATTTCGGTAAAACTTACAGAGGCCGGTTCAGCAACTAACATTAATGCTGTGCTTGGTTATTCAACTGACGGAGAAAATTTTACACCTTTTAATTTAAATGGTCTTACAGGGAACCCTCTCCCGGCAAATATTTCCCAAACATTTACTGCAAAGCCATTACTTAATGTAACAAGCGGCGGAACTGTAACTGTTAGAATTATTCTTTGGAGAAAAGCTAATTCTGTTGCCAGTACAAGCACTGTGTATATTGGACCTGTTGTAATTTCAACAGCACTTCCTGTTGTTGATAAGACAGTTTCAGCAACTTGGCCATTATCGAAAAATGGCGCACCGATTATAGTCGGAAATGTTGCAGCTAATACAATTGATACAAGTTC
>CAIWTC010000219.1 GCA_903915485.1 uncultured Ignavibacteriales bacterium
CGGATTTGTACAGATATTTTGTGAACGCCAATCCTATTGGTTCTTGGGACCTGATGACGGGGGCCTCGGGACATATGGGCGCGTATATGAAGTATAAATATTCCAATAAAAAGTGGATTACCGATATCCCAAAAATTTCAAAATCAGGGAGATACTCGTTAAGTCCATTGACGACAGATACAAATAATTGTTACCGTATCGATTCTCCATACTCAACAGATGAATACTTTGTTCTTGAATACAGGAAGCAGTCAGGACTGTATGAGTCATCGCTGCCGGGGTCAGGACTTTTGGTTTATAGAATTAATACAAAGGCGGGGGACGGAGATGGTTACGGGCCTCCGGATGAAGTTTATTTATTCCGCAAAGGCGGCACACCAACTGTCGAGGGGACGGTTGCTTCGGCGTATTTTTCTTCTGCTGCCGGAAGAACTGCAATTAATGACTATACCTCCAATCCAAAAAGTTTTCTTTCCAACGGCGGCAAGGCAGGTCTTGATATTAAAAATATAGGTGTAGCCGATGCAGTAATATCTTTCGATGTTACTATTGTCAACTGCAGCATTGTTCAACCTTCGCAGAACTCCGTACTAAGTCAGGGAGCGCCGTTATCAGTTCTTGTTTCTGCAAAGGACTCAGCACTTATCAGCAAAGTCGAATTATTCCTTGATAATGCTTTGGTCGCAACACTTAATTCTTACCCTTATTCTTATCAATTAAGCACTTCAGGTATTTTAGCCGGTTCTCATGTCCTTAAAGCGAGGGCAACTTCGATTTCGGGAGTTTACAAAGACGATGAGATAAATATTTATATGTCCGAAAGTAAACCCGTTGTGCAGATTATCACTCCGCATGATTCAGTAACAGTTCAGCAAAAGGATACTCTTACAATACTGATTAACGCGGTAAGTCCAAAAGACTCGGTAGTTGCTGTGAAGTACTCGCTTGATGGTGTGCAGATTGCAGATTTGAGTTATTCTCCGTTTTCATATTCGCTTGTACTTTCTGCGACCGGTTACGGTAAGCACATTCTTAAAATTACCGCAGTAGATAACCTTGGCGGAGAAGGCAGCTCACAGATAATTATATTTGTGGTAAGTACTCTGCTTGCCGAAAATTTTGAGGGGACATGGCCTCCTATGGGATGGTCAATTAATTCACCGGTATTCGGATGGTATCAATCACCCAAAGGGGCATTCGAAGGAAGTTCTTGCGCCGGTACACGCAACTATCACGCTGCCGGTGATGCAATACTGGAAACTCCTGAAATAACAATCGAGGACAATACACAGTTGGAATTTTATTGGTGTGATAAAACTTTGGATATAACAAAATCGGTGGCAGGTAAATTTGTGGGCCATGACACTACTTATTGCGAAGTATCTGTAAATGGCGGACCTTATTCATTACTAGCAATGCTTTCATCGCCGGGAGTAGAAACTCAATATCATAAAGAAGTTGTTGATTTATCCGCATACAATGGAAAGAACATTAAAATAAGATGGAGGGACATTAGTGATGAGTCTCTAGATGCTCAAGGCACTGCATTGGATAATGTTAAGGTTACAGCACATTTGTATTTAACAGAAGCAAAGTATGAAACTACCGGAGCTATTTCCGGTTATTCATTAATGCAGAATTATCCCAACCCGTTTAATCCATCTACAACGATTGAGTACTATATACCTTATACGAGCAATGTAAAAATTACTATTTATAATGTATTGGGGCAGCCGGTAGCAGTGCTTATAAATTCAATTCAGCAGGCAGGGCATAAACAGGTTAGATTTGATGCAGGTAACCTTCCCTCGGGAGTGTATTTCTGCAGGTTCGAATCATTTTCAGTTGAAGGGCAAAATAGTCTCTCTAAAGTACAAAAACTAATCTTGCAGAAATGATTTTACTAAATTAATTTAGTCTTAAAATAGTGTCTTTTTATAAATAATTAGTTTGCGAACTTGAAAGATTTTTCCTAAAATGAGACCTAAATATTCGGGAAAAGGTATTTTGTTAAGTATTACAAAAATATTACCGGCAGTTAGAGTTGCTGCAAATATTTCGTAACAGAGTGGAATGTAAACAGGATGGCGTCACCGGCCTCTTGTCTCATTATAATGTTGTTAGTTTTAATAATTATCATAACTATATCAGAATGGCTGCTTTGATTGAATTGAATTTATCAAGGCACTCTGTTGAATTAATTATGCGATGATTAGTGCTAATTAATAAAGCAGATTCTTATATATATATATACTTGTAACAAACATTGACGAAAACTGTGTATGAAGAAAATAGAAAAAACAAAAGAAGAACTTTTAGAAGAACTGAGTTTACTTAGAGAAGAAAACTCAATACTCAAAACATTGCAAGCAAAAGAAGTCCTCAACAAAAATAACGGTGAGGGTTTGGTAGATGTAAATATTGCTTTGAAAAAACGGGAAACCGAACTGCAGGATGATAATGCATTCTTAAATTCTATGGTTAATAGCCAGGAAAACCTGATAATCTTTTCTTTAGATGTAAACTATTGTTATGCTGCCTTTTCCGCTTATCATAAACAAACAATGAAAAATATTTGGGGTGTGGATATTAA
>CAIWTC010000220.1 GCA_903915485.1 uncultured Ignavibacteriales bacterium
AATCTTCACGAAACATCGATATATCATACTTTTAAACCTTGAAATATACAAAATTTTAGGGAAATATGCAGGACGGAAAATGAGGTGAAATCGCTTATAATTCCGGTAGCCTCAAAAAAATATTTCTTATTGGATTTCCTAATAGCCATCTTTATTTATATAAATCTCAAAACAGAATAAACCCCGCAATTGAAATTTTCACAATCAATTATTTCCTTTCATCAGCTATAATTCTCAACTCCAGAGGAGTGTAATATTTGTAGCAAAATTAAAGAACGAAATTATGAACCCCGTCAGGGGTGACATATTAATCACATTGCATTCAAAACTTTATCATTGAATGATAAGATTCCGAATTTGCATTTACTTAGTTTAATTGGTAAAAATAACGGAAATATAAAATGGAACTATTTAATAAAAGAAACGAACGGTTTTGGGAAGAGACCCTAGATACATCTATTGATGACCTTTTAAAGTACTTTTTGGGACGCGTACTTCGTGAGAAAATTAAATATGATAATTTCAAGGTGATTTCTCTACAAACATCTGATAGCCCTCTTTCGGAAACTATTAATCATTATTCAATGGATGATCTTGATGAAGAACTTCTCTTTGTCGTAAATAGGACTTATACTGTATTTGAAACACAATTTGAAGGCGTAGAGTATTTATTCACTTCCTTAAAATACTACAAGCATCCGGACGAATACCCAGACGATTATTTGCGCCGCCGTCACTTTATTCAAGGAATTATTAAAGTACAAATAAAAGAAGCAAAAGGCCGGAAAATTGGAAATGTAAACGCATTAATTGATTTTCTTAACAAAGAAGTTATTAGCAATTCATTTTTTAACAAACAATTATTAAAGTATAATTATAACTGGATGGGGCTGATTGGTTCCTTTGCTTACATGAAACCACATCCAACAAATATAGAAAATATTTTTTTGCCAAACCTGATTAAAAGACAAATTTCGAGATTTGTCGATTCGCTATTAAATTACAATGAAATTGGAGTTTCTTTGAGATATTTATTTAATGGCGAACCGGGAACTGGGAAAACTCAGTTGATAAATGCAATACTAAATGAAATAAACGGAAAGGTTACAACATTTGTAGTAAGTGAAACTGATTTCCCGGTAAAAAAGATTTTCGAATTAGCCGAAATGTTCAAACCATGCTTATTAATTCTTGATGATCTTGACTTAATATTGCAAGAGCGCGACAGTTCTTCATTAATAGAAAAGTGCAACTTATCTACTTTTTTGCAATATCTAGATGGGCTCTTACCTAAAAGCGTTTTTCTGCTGGCTACAACAAATGATAAAACTCTTGTAGATAAAGCAGCCTCCCGTCCCGGAAGGTTCGATTTAATTATAGATGTCGGGGAAATCAAACCGCAAAATTACTTTGACCTTATAAATCGTGAAACTAATGATAATGATATCTTGGAATTTTTCACCGAGAGTGTACTTTCAAATCTTGCCGATAAAAAAATAACCGGTGCATTTCTTGTAAATCTGATTAAGCAGTTCAAGAATATAAAACTGACTAGCGGGAAAATCAGTAGTGATGAGATGAAAGAATATCTTGATTTTTCGTTCCGCGGATTTTATAAAACAAATATCCCGCAAACTGCTTCAGGTTTTGGATTTGGAGTAAAATCAAACGAAAAGTTAGTATTGAACAAAAATGATTAGCGCAAATAACACTAGTAGATATTTATCATTCCATGATAAGTTTTTACATCTTCCTTTTATTAGTTTTGTATAAAGTAAAGGATTCCAAAATGTTAATACTAAAAAAAGGTCACGAATATAACCACGAACAATATTTAGATATCACAAGCGATGATATTCTAAAGGAGTTTTTGAGACGGGTATATGTTCGCAAGATTGAATATGACAACTTTAAGGTTCATTCATTAGAAACCTCAGACAGTCCAATTTCGGATTTTACCTGTCATCGCTTTGACGATTTAGTTACAGATACCAACATCCGTATATTAAACAATGCTTACACAGTATTCAATGTTACTTTTAACGAACAGGACATCGTAATTATATTTTTGAAATTTTTTACGCGAACCAATGATCATCCGAGTGAATTTTTGGCAAGGCGGGGATATTGCGAAGGCGATATAATGATTCAAATTAAAGAAAAAATCAAGAAAC
>CAIWTC010000221.1 GCA_903915485.1 uncultured Ignavibacteriales bacterium
CATGCCGGTTAGAAACTGGTCCATTGTTATTGGTCATTTTTCTATTATATTTGACACTCAATTAGCTGAGCATTTATAAATGACCACTTCCATTTACACAATCGCTTTTACACACTCTTGTTTATTCGTCTGTGTCCAAAGGTAAAAGCAATTTATAATTAAAGAGGTATATAATGAAGTCAATTATAGTTTTTATGTTTATATTTTTTAACCTTATGTCAAATAGTCAGGCCCAATCGTTATTTGGGACTACAAGCTATGGCATTTCCCCCGATTCAGTAAAAGCATTATATCCAGGCTACTTTAAGAATACTCCCTCGAATAAAGACTCAGTTATAACTAATCTTTCTCTTAGAGATTATGAAATCTCTGGATATAAATATATAGTATCTTTAGACTTTCTGAATAACAAGCTGGTAAAAGTAAAATTATGGACACCGGGGAATATAAATCTGTTTGAGGCCCAAGTTAGATTTGATGAACTGACAAGATTATTAAAGACTAAATATGGAAGTGAATTTTCCAGGAAAAAAGATGTAAGAAGTTATTTTTATGAATTAAAATCAGTATGGAATTTTAATAAAACCAATATTATCTTAGAGGTTTATGGACAAACTAATGAGAATGCAATATTAACTTTAGAATACAGTACCGAAGCTTCAGCTGAAGCTGATAAACTTTAATCATATTATATCATAGCAACACTAAAAAACCGGGGCAGGCTCACGGTGAATGAATAATTGTTTATTGAAAAGGGACAAGTTGCGCAGTGAACGAGAGGAAGGCAAATCCCTCGTCAGGTTCGCTGCCACTCCCTTTGAAAAAGGGAGACTTTTTAGGATAGAAAGTAAAAATTGTACTTGGAAGAGTATGGTGAAAAGATTAATTTGAATTGCCTCGTTTGCAGGTTTCTCCCCTGACCTGTAAACTAACAGAGCCCCCGATTTTCTCCCCAAGGTCGGGGGTTTTTTATTGTTTGTTTATTTGGTGATGTAATTATATAGAATTAACTATTTCGCAGATTAGGGATTTGAATTGTTCTAAGTTGTTTGAAACTATGGAGGTTCCGCCGGATTTTGTGGAGATATTACATTTGAGATGCAATTGCGGGATATAGGAATTACATGTTGGGTTATATCGTGGAAGATAAAAGCGATTATGAAAAAAATAAGTCCTCAACCAAAACAAAAACTATCTTTCTGACTTTGGGTGAGAACTTAAAAAAATGTAATTCTAATGAAACTAAAAATTATAACCGACTGCCAAATCAATTGCAAGAGTTGTTTTTAATGCACTTACAGAGGGTTGCATTATGCCCAAACCGGTTTTCATATCAAATTTTGAATAAAGAGTAAATTTATAGCCGCCTAACAACATATAATAGTTTCCCCAATTAATTGCATCTCCATATTTAGCTGAACTTACTGATTGGACACAACCATTAAACATTATGCCTGCTCCAAGATATATGCTATTCGATTCAGGTGAGAAATAATAAGCACCACCTAAGGAATATACCGGTCTACTTTCAGACAAATTCAAATAACGTGTTGTTGCTTCCAATTGTCCTAAAAACCCAAGTATAAATGAGACATCTGATTTCTTGTATTCTACTCCTAGAAGTCCGCTTTGGTCGGATAATCCGGCTCTAACTGAAATCTGAGAATATGTTGACTGAAGGGCTAACAAAACAATGACTAGAAGAATTTTTTTCATTTTGACCTCTTTTAATAATTTGTATAAAAAATAACATGGGCTCCCAAATAAGAGCTAAAGCAAAGGTACAAATTTATAATTAATTATAAAAATGCCAATTTAATTCATTAATGCGGCTACTAACTCAAGCATTTACAGCCCTGTAAACATCGTTCCGCAATTTAATTCATCCGGACCAGTTTACTATATAAATATTTTTCACCGCGTTTAACAGCGTAAAACTCTCTGCCGCCTAGGCAATCCCAAGTGAGAGGGCTTGAGATGAAATGAATAAATTTATCAGTCTCTTGTAATTTTTCACTGATTTCAGCCCAATGCTTTCCAAAAGCGCCTGCAACTAATTCTTTGCTTACTTCCGTTTCAACATCAATATAATAAGCAGCATTTTTTGCCATCCGTGTTGCAAAACCTGTTAAATAATCATCATTCCGATAAATAGCATATCCCGACTTTGCGTATTCCTTTTGCTCATTAAACGGTGTAGTTTTAAACTCAACTAATTTGTCGCCGGCTAACATTAATGATTGAAGTATATCGAAGGCAAGTTGAAACTTCTTAGGCAGTTTTTTTTCAAGTTGTTCTTGGGTGAGGTACGAAACAATCTCAAATTTGCCGCCAATATTTTCTTTAAAAGAAAGAGTGGTATGCTGCATACAGTAACCCTTATTTCGCCTGGCAGTGTCTTCCAAGATATCGATTCCGCAGTAATGGCATGGTACTTTTTTCATAATTTTTATTTCTTTAGGTTGGACTTAATTCATTTCAATTATATAAATTTAATATTCTTAATATAGGTATTACAAGCTTTAATACAGTATTATGTGGGATTATTCTCGAATATGTGCATATCTGATAGAGAGGCTAATAATATATAAATTCTAGCTATGTATTACTATTGCCTTTGATCTGAGCAATTTCCAATTTATCTGTAATATCTTTCATATAATCCTGAGAAAGATGAGCGTAAATTTTTGTGGTCTCGATAGTGCTGTGTGAGAGATACTGAGCAAGATCATAAATTGTCCCAGCCCCGCTCATCATAAAAATTGCCGCGAAAGTGTGACGAAACATATGAACTGTTCCACTAAAGTCTTTTCCCTTTAATGCCCGATCCAATGCTTCATTAGGATCTGCTTTCCTCATCCTGTGATTATTTTTACCGGGAAAGACATATCTGGGATGTTTTCCAACTTGCTGTTTAATAATTTCAAGAGCGGATTTAGTTATTCTTATGGTATGCGATTTACCCGTTTTTGTTTGGAACTCATCG
>CAIWTC010000222.1 GCA_903915485.1 uncultured Ignavibacteriales bacterium
CTCTGATTGATACAGGTGCGGTCAACTCAATAATTTCAATTCCTTCTTTAATTAATGCTTCAACTTCTTCTCTATCCGCAGGCATTTCTTTTTCAGTTCTTCTATAAATCAACTGAACTGTTCCTTCTGAACCTATCAATCTGTTTGCAGTTCTGGCTGTATCAATGGCAGAATTTCCACCGCCGACAATAGCGACTTTAGAGCCTAGTTTAATAGAACTACCTCGTCTAATGGCTGATAAGAATTCAAGTTGGTCATAAACGCTCGTTAATTCTTCGCCGGGGATTTCAAGCTTTTTACTTTTTTGTGCGCCAATTCCTACGAAGATGAATGCGCATTCATTCTTTAGCTTTTCAAACAAATCTTCATCAATTTTAGAATTAAAATGAAGATTAGCTCCGACAGATTTCACCAAATCTATATCTGAGGCAATCTGTTCTGCACTTAATCTGAAAACAGGAATCGAGTCAGCAGTCATACCACCTGCAAATGGTTTGGACTCGTATACATCAACCGCAAATCCTTCTTTCGCGAGAAAATATGCGCATGAAAGTCCTGAAGGGCCTGCACCAATAATACCTACCTTAATATTATTTGCTTTACTGGCATGGGCTGGATTCTCTTTGCTGTATTCAGCTAAGAATCTTTTGATTCCGCGAATCTGCAAAGTGTTGTCATAATTCATTCTTGTACATTTTGTTTGGCAAAGGTGGTCGCATACATTGCCTGTTATATTTGGAATTGGATTATCCTCAGTTATAACGCTGTATGCCTTTTCAAAGTTACCAACAGAAGTGTGGTACATATACTCAGGCACTTTTTGGAAAACTGCACAGGATTCAGTGCATGGTGCGGACACGCAATCATATTCAGTCAGAGTGCGTTTTGTTTTGATATTCTTATAAGGAAAATTGCTTTTGCGGTATAATTTTTCTTCAAGCACTTTTTCTGAATATTGTTCGAGTGTGGAAAGTACTGCAGTTTTCAAATTCGATTTGTCTGAACTTGAGTTCACGACAAATTCGTCTATACTTTTTGAATTAGTATCAGCAAAACTATTTGTTAAGTTTTCAAGATACTGTGTCATTCTGAGATACCCACCCGGTTTAAGCAAGTCCGAGCAAACTGTTATTGGTTTAAGCCCGCAAGCTAATGTATCAACAACATTGAAAGCATCAACACCGGCACAGAAGGAAATATCAAGCGAGCAATTGAATTCTTTTTGAAGTTTGTTTGCGAGATTAATACTTATTGGATGCAATGCACGGCCGCTTGCGTATACCATCTTTTCATTTTGCGGAAGTTGACGGGTGTTGTTTAAAGCCTCTAAAGTATTGGTAAGTTTTAACCCGAATTCAACACCTGATTTCTGTGCAGATTCGCTAAGAGATTTAATAAGTTCAATTGCATCGGGGTATTTTAAGTCATGCTCAAAAGCTTCATCGGGTACATTTACACTGAAGCCGAGTTTGGTGTTAAGAATTTCTCTTAATCTCTCAGGGCCAAGAAGTGTCGGGTTCATCTTAATAGTTGTGTGAAGTTTTCTTTCTTCAATCAGGTATTTGCCGATTTTATGAATTTCATTTGGGGGACACCCGTGCATTGTTGAAAGGGTAATATTGTCAGTCATTTTTGCTGAAATATTAATTGAATCAATTTCCGGGTAAAGCGGACGGATTGCATCAAGTTTATCTTTTAATTCCTGTTCGCAGCTTTCCATTTTTTCAAGAAACCATTGAACATTTGCATTCTGAATTCCTTTATAATCGTAACCAACGCTCATATTGAAAATTAAGCCCGGTTCTGCTGAATCCCATCCGAATTTATGTTTTAGAATGTGAATCATTATCCATGCATTCAGATACTCATCAAAGGAACCTTTGAGTGTTAACTCCTGTGACCACTCACAATTGTAACCTTCGTCTTCAACTTCAATGCAGGGTTTTGTCACATGGATTTCATCAAGTGTCTGAACCGTCTTCAATTCAATATATCGCGCACCACAGAGCCAAGCGGCAATAATATTTTGCGCTAACTGCGTATGTGGACCGGCCGCAACTCCAAGGGGGGTCTCAAGCAGTTTTCCGTATCTGTGCATGCGGAAAGAGTCCGTTGTCTTAGGTACAAAAAAGTTTTCCTTTGCAATCCCAAAGATACTTCCAAGTTTTTCTTCGGCATTTACCCAATTAAATAGCTTTTCGATTGATATTTGATAAAATTTATCTGACATATAATAATTCCAAAAATGTGAACCAATAAACTAAGCAAATATGATGATATATTGCTTTATTTTTGATAAATATTTTAAGTAATAATTACTGTATTAATTGGAAAATTAGTCGAAATATTTATTATGGTATTAGATAACTATTTGGAAATGGAGATTTACTTTTCGAATCCAGTACATTATATTGCACATAGAATTGCAAAAAAATAGGATGAAAAATATTATTTAGTAATTTGGAACTAATTATTAACAAGTCGTGTTTAGATTAATTAAATGTGGGGTGGGATGTAACATCATTTAGTGAAGGAGAGGTTATAATTTGAAAAAGATATTTATCATTTTTCAATTCATTATTATTTTATTTATAATAATTTCTACAACTGTATTTCCTCAAAAGACCGTTCTTGAGAGAATAGATAAAATTAGTTCTGCGAAGGAGAGGCTGAACGAAATTGTAAAATTATTTACCGCAGATGAAGTTAAAGACATAACCACTAGAGTTCTGATTGCAGAACGAGGCCATATTATATCCCAAGAGTTGGGAGATAAGAAGTCAGAGTTATGCATGCTTCTGAATCTGGGTGATATTTATAAGGAATAAAATTCTGTTAATAAATCCCAGGATTATTATACCAACGGGCTAAAAATTGCTCGCAGCATCGGGGATTCTGATTATGAGATGAAAATAAATCAAAGACTTGGGGAACTTATGCGCTTTGCGGGCAGTTATCAGCAAGCGTTAAGCTATCTCAATAATGCACTTTCCATGGGAATTCAAAAAAAATCCACAACCATTATAGCCAAAGCTGAAAACCGTTTAGCAGCTGTATATTTCGAGTTGTTAATTAATTATATGCCCGGTTCATATTTATATGACCCATTAAATAAAAAAGGCAGCTATAATCCTAACTTGAAAAGAATTGTTTACGAAGTTTATAAAGACTCTGCTATATATTTCGCAAATAAATCTATGAAGACAGGGCAGGGGCTTAGCAATGGATTTTACGAATTATCCAACCTTAATATTTTAGCCTCAGTCAGCAAATTCATGCTTGATTATGATGGAGCTCTAAAACAGTATCTTGAAGGAATTAAATTAGCTGTAGAATATAAAAATAATGACATGTTATGCGAAATTCTAACCAATCTTCACGATTTGTACTTTAGACGGGGGGAAATGAAAATGGCATTCAGTACTTTAGATAAACTTGACTCACTTACAGATAAAAGCCCTGCTAATGAAATCACTAGAGCGAATATTGATCTTTCGAGATCTGAGTATTATGCAGCTACAAATGATATCCCCAATGCATATAAACTGCTAAGACTTTCCTATGAACATAGAAGAACGGTTTTCAATCAGGAGGCTGTTATAAAATTAACAAACGAAAAAATTGAACATAAAGTATTC
>CAIWTC010000223.1 GCA_903915485.1 uncultured Ignavibacteriales bacterium
ATAACCAGATAAGAATTCGGCGTCATCAAAACATCCTTATTAGGAAGTGTGTACTTATGAACTTTATCCTCTAAGCTCCACTTTTTAAGATTAATTGTTTTGTCTGAACGGTTAAATAACTCAATCCACTCATCGCCACCCGAAGGCGGGTCATACATAATCTCGTTTATCACAATGTCATTGTAATAGAACTCTTTTTTGTTAACCTGAATTTCCAGTGTTGAAGTGTTGTCAGCAGCATATTCATCACCCGCAAAATCTAATGAGAGGATCAATGAATGTTTCCCGATACTCAGCGGGATAATTGTAAAAGAATAATTAAGTAAATCATTCGGATACTGGTAACTATTTATATTAATACTTCTGATTAATTCATTACTCTGCATCTTTGTATCGCCATTGATATCATCGTATGCCACCATGGAAAATCCCGATACAGCATTCACGCCACTGTTCTTCACAGTAAATGATATTATAATAGAATCTTTATCAAGGTAGTATTGCTTATCGCTTGACAAAGAAATGATTGATAAATTAAGTTTCTTGGGGGTCGTGCTATTGGCAATGCCGGGAGTTGCCATAAGTTTAGAAACATTAGGCAACCAGTTTGACAATAAAACGCTTGATGAATCCAAATAAACTCGCTCAAGCGAACGGCCGTTTGTTCCGCCCATCGACGAAGTATAAACTATTGAATCAATCACCACACCGAGCGAATCGGTAATAACCACCATATCGCCATCGTTATTCAACTGCGGGAGTGCCGCCGTGAGCAAGTCAAACGAAGCATTATACTTCTGCCGGAGAAGCGAGTCGGCAGAAATCACTAAATATGTTTTCGGCTGAACAAAATAATTTTCTGTCGTAAGCACATGCGTGCGGATACGGTCAGATATTTTCCATCCGTTCAAATTAATTGCTTTTGCCGAACGGTTATATATCTCAATCCATTCCGCATCACCCGCCAGCGGATAGTACATCAACTCACTAAGCACTATATCATTATAATTGTTATCCTGTTTAACAACCCGAACAGACAGCATTGAATTATTATCATAAGAATATTCATCCCCCACAATATCCAACGACACAATAAGTAAATGTTCGCCGATGCTTAGAGGACCGACCGTCATTGTAACACGAATTGAATCATTTGCGACGAGGGCACTATTTATGTTGATAGTTTTTATAAGTTCATTTACCTGTGCGGATGAATCAGCATTGGAATCATCATATACAGAAACAGAAAAACCTGAGGCAGTACTTGTTCCATTATTCTTAACGGTAAACGCGACCGTAACTGAATCTTTCTCAAAGTAATATTTTTTATCAGATAATAACTCATTAACGGAAAGATTAATCTTCTTTGGCAGCATACTGTTAGCGATGCCGGGAGTTGCCATAAGTTTGGAATTGCAGGAAGTCCAGTTAGTTAGCGAGGTACTTGATGAATCTGCAAAGCGTCTTTCAAGCGAGTATTCGTTTTTGCCGCCCATTGCGGGTGTATATATCAGAGAATCAATCACAACACCAAGCGAGTCAGTTATGACAATCATATCGCCGTCATTATTAAGCGGCGGAACGGTCATGCTTAACAGATTAAAAGCGTATCCATATTTCTGCTTAAGCAGTGAATCACCGCAGATAACCAGATAAGAATTCGGCGTCATCAAAACATCCTTATTAGGAAGTGTGTACTTATGAACTTTATCCTCAACACTCCATTTTTTAAGATTTATTGTTTTATCCGAACGGTTAAATAACTCAATCCATTCATCACCTCCCGCAGGCGGGTCATACATTATTTCATTTATCACTATATCATTATAATAGAATTCCTTTTTATTCACCTGCACTTCCACCGTTGAGGAGTTATCGGCGGGTGACTCATCATAATTCAAAACAACTTTTGCGATATATCGGTGCACCCCTTCTTTAGTTGCTTTAACAGTATAAGTATATTCAAGCGAGTCC
>CAIWTC010000224.1 GCA_903915485.1 uncultured Ignavibacteriales bacterium
ATGCGTTATAAGGGACCGGGCGGTTTACTATTTATTGCGCGGCCTAGTCATACATTCCATACTGCAAGGCCTGCAGGCGAAGCATTTACATTTGCAATTGAAGCCGACCCGCACATGGATACAAACTCGCTTGCTTCAGTTTATACACTGACGCTTCAGAATATTGTTTCAAGAAATCCTGATTTTCTTTTTGACTTGGGTGATACATTCATGGGTGAAAAAATTCCGGGTGTTACTAAAAATGATATCTTGGGCAGGCACTTGCTGATGAGAACCTTCTTTGATATCAGTAGTCATTCCTCTCCGCTGTTTTTAGTGCAGGGAAATCATGATGCAGAACTTGGTTGGCAATTGAACGGCACGGCAGAAAATATGGCAGTGTGGAATACGAATATCCGGAAAGTGTATTATCCGAATCCGCAACCGGATTCATTTTATACGGGTGATTCAAAAGTTGAAAATTTTGTCGGACTCCGTGAAAACTACTATGCTTTTCAGTGGGGCGATGCTTTGTTTGTTACTTTAGACCCTTATTGGTACACTGCTAAAAAACCGGGTTGGGGTTGGACGCTTGGAACTGAGCAGTATAACTGGTTTAAGAATACCATATCTACGAGTAAAGCAAAATTCAAATTTGTTTTCTGTCATAATTTAGTCGGCGGCAATGGAAACGATGCAAGGGGAGGAAGTGAATTTGCTGACTACTTTGAAAGCGGCGGCAAGAATGCTGACTCTACATGGGGTTGGGCAACTTACAGACCGACATGGGATAAACCCCTTCATCAATTGATGGTTGAAAATAATGTAAACATATTCTTCCACGGTCATGACCACTTTTACGGCAAACAGGATAAGGACGGAATGGTATATCAGGAAGTGCCTCAGCCTTCATCGAAAAGTTACACAACTAACTCAGCGGCTAATTATGGATATGTTGAAGGAGTAATTATTCCCAGTCGCGGATATCTGCTTGTTTCTATTAGTGATACTAGTGCTAAGATAGAGTATATCAGAACTTATCTTCCGACAGAAGAAAATGGTACCCGTCATAATAAAGATATAAGTCATTCTTATACTATTATCAATAAAGGTACTGCATCGGGAGTTTCGGAAATGAATTATTCGCCCGACAAGTTTACTTTGAATCAAAATTATCCTAATCCATTTAACCCCGAGACGACAATTTCGTTTGAGATGGAAAAGCAAAGCGATGTTAAGTTGGAAGTGTTCAATCTGCTTGGGCAGAAGGTATCAACACTGTTGGATAAAAATCTTTCAGCGGGATATTATTCGGTTAAATTCAATCCTGCTTCACTGGCGGGCGGAGTTTATTACTATTGTCTTTCATCAGCAGAAAAGACTAAAACAATGAAGATGATATATCTAAAGTAGTTTATTAATCCGGGATGGTTCGGTTAAAAGTAACCAATAATTTATTAAAGCATTCAAAACAAAACGGAGATTAAAATGAAACGCATTTTTGAAATTCTGATGATATTATGCCTTGTAACGGCAGTATCGTTTACCGCTTCGGCACAGCAGGGGAAACAGAAAAAAGGTTCGCCAATGTTAAAGAAGTTGAATCTTACCGATGAACAGAAGGAAAAAGTTCACGGACTTTCTGAAAAACATCAGAGGACTATGATTGACTTGAAAGCTGATTTAGAAAAAGCTGAACTTGATAAGAAGGAAATTATCCGCAAAGGAAATATTGACCGCAAAAGTTTTCTTGAGGCAGAAAGCAAGATAAGTTCTATGAAGGCTAAACTTGATGCAGAAAGAGCGGGACATCAAATGGATATCTATTCGCTACTTACTACTGAACAGAAATTACTTGCGGGAAAAAAGGGAGGATTATTCGTAAATCATCCTCCAGAAGGCGGGCCGCGTTGTGTGGCGCAAGGTATGCACAAAGGCGGAACTAAAAGAGAACATTGCCAAGGTGAAAAGTCCAAAAAAGGCTGAGTATTGAACTAAGGAATAGCCGGTGTATTTGCCCATATGCACAGGCATTGCTTAAAATTATAACCTCAGGCGGAATCAAGAACTTTCGTCTGAGGTTTTTTGTTAATATGGTATGTATTTGAAATAGTGAGTTTAATTTCTATTTATTATATTCAAATTAATTATTTAACAAGTATTTAAGTAAAGTTCTAATGTATAAATATCTATTAGTGTTATTCTTCATAACGGCGGGAAGTTTAGCTTCGCCCGTTAATATTTCTATTGCCGATTCAACATCAACGCCTGACTCTGCAGTATCCACAGTAATTAATGAGAAAAGTTTTGCTGAGCGGAGAGATTCGGTATTGAAACTTGTTGATGTTTTGAGAAAAGATTCTGAAACCAAATTAGATAGATTCAGAGATAGTCTGACCGCGAGTACCGTAAAAGCTATTGATGCTTTATTGCCGGCGGCTGAAATGAAAATATATAAAGACAGTTTGAAAATTGTTAATACTAAAACTGCAGCGATTAAGAAATATATAGCATACAGTATAGAAAAATTTTTACTAAAGGAATCAGAAGTTTTTGCCGTCAATGAAAAAGCGATTAACGATTCATTAAATGATTCTGAAATATATGAGGCCACGGTTGAATCAATCAACAATATAAGTGATGAAGGCATTCAAGTGATTAGCGACTCTGTTGCCGTGCTGATAGAATCATTCGGCGAGTATGTCGGGGAATTAAGACAATCGGAACTGGATAAGCCGGCAGATATAACCATTGGAATTTCATTTG
>CAIWTC010000225.1 GCA_903915485.1 uncultured Ignavibacteriales bacterium
GCTGACCAAACAGTTACTTCTTATACAAATGCATTGACTAAATCAGGAACCGGTGAAGTTACTCTTGGTGCAGTAAATACATATACAGGCACAACAACAATTAGTGCGGGCACACTTACTTTAGGAATTGCAAATGCGATTCCTGCAAATGCGATGACCTTAAACGGAACCTTAAAGACCGGTGCAACTTCCGGATATGGAACTACAATCGGCACATTAACTATGGGCAGTACTTCAACAATTGCCCTGGGATCAGGCTCACACACTCTAACTTTTGGAGATAGTCATCTGTTGACTTGGACCGGTACGCTTAATATCACAGGATGGCTCGGAACAGCTACATCAAGCGGCGGCGGCACTGCAGGACTTATTTTCTTCGGAAGCGCAAACACTACATTATCAAGTACTCAGTTGAGTAATATTACATTCTCAGGATTTCCAGCTGGTGCAGCATTAAAGTCGAATGGCGAGTTAGTCCCGGCAAGCGCAGCCTCTTATACCACCGCAGGTGCAGGAGACTGGAGTACAGGCGCAACTTGGACAGGGAGCAGCGTACCTCCTGCAGGTGCAATAACAATCATCGCACACGCAGTTACAGTTAATTCAAGTGTGACAAATGCACCTACATCAATCACCATTAACAGCGGTTCATCATTAACTTTCGGTGCCTCTGGCGCAATCACTGCAACTACCTTAACAAATAATGGCAGTGTAATTATGACCGCCGGCGGAACACTTACAATTGCCGCCTCCGGTACTTTCGCTAATAATAATACTTTTACCCGGGGAACAGGAACAGTTAGTTTCACAAATGCAGGTACAATAAACGGTTCAGCCGTAACTACTTTCAATAATCTTACACTTAACTTAGGTGCATTGACATTAACAACAGTTCCTCATATTGCAGGTATTTTCCAAATTAATAACGGAAATGTTACCGCATCACCAATTTATGATGCAAGCTCAACTTTAAAATATAATGTTGGTTACAATAGATATCTTGAATGGAATGCAGTTGGTGCAGGGACAGTGGGAACAACAGCAGGATATCCTTATAATGTATTGGTAGCAACAGGACCTTTTGATTTATCTAATGGAGATATCACAAGTGCAAGAGCATGTGCCGGAAGTTTGACTGTAAATTCAGGAGCGACATTAAATATGTCAGCAACTGCCGGTGCATTAACAGTTGGCGGAGATTTAACAATCAACGGAACCTTATCGCTTTCATCAACTACCGGCGGAGATATTAAAGCTAGCGGCAATATTAATTTCGGCGCAACTTCTACATTCAACGGAAACGGTCGCGCAATATTCTTTATAAAAGATGGGACGCAGACTTTGACTCATGGCTCAGGCGCGATTACTATTCCTTACTTGGTAATCGGTAAATCCGGCGGAACCGGAACAACGATTCAGATGAGCGGAACTGATATAACTTCAAGCGCACCATTAGGTGGCAACTCTATTTCATTCACCAACAGCACAGATGTTCTAGACCTTAATGGAAAGAACCTTACAATCGGAACCGCCCTTCAGGCATCTACAATAACAGGTCCCGGAACAATTAAAGGCAACAGTTCATCCAGCATAACTATTTTGGGAACCGGCGCTTATGGTTCACTCGCTTTCACTAGCGGTTCACAGTTGCTGAGTGGTTTAACAATAAATAGAACAAGCAGCGGTTCAGTTTCACTTGGAACCAACTTAACTATCAGTGGCACATTAGCACTAACATCAGGAACAATGACACTAGGTGCAAATAATTTGACTTTAGGTTCAAGTGCATCTGTAACAGGAGCAAGCACTTCAAACTTTATAGTTACTGACGCAGCAGGTGTAGTAACCAGAGCAGTACCTGCAACGAACACTGATGTTTTGTTTCCTGTTGGCCCATCATCAAGTTCATATAATCCGGCAATTATAAATAATAATGGCGGAACTGCCGATAACTATTCAGTTAAAGTTGCAAATAGTACAGCTAACACTTTAACCCCTGCAAACCAAATCGTCAACAAGCAGTGGACCATCAACGAAAGTGTAGATGGTGGAAGTAATGCAGTAATTACGCTGCAATGGAATACAGGAGAC
>CAIWTC010000226.1 GCA_903915485.1 uncultured Ignavibacteriales bacterium
GAAAGCGATATTGAAAGCGGGAAAAAAGTTTTATTTTTTTTTAGTCCATCCATTTCCGAAGTATGCCCCATTAAGGAAGGAACCATTGTGTTTATAAAGTGGTTGTGTCCGCTCTCATGTGCATCCTTATAAATAGCAGGCACAATTGCAGCAATCGAACGGCCGACGATTTCTTCAGCATTATAGCCGAACATTAATTCCGCACCCTTGTTCCATAACAAAACTTTTCCTTCAGCATCCCCGATAATTATCGCATCAACCGCTGATTCAATTATCGACCTGAATTTTAGTTCGGACTTTCTGATATCCTCTTCTGCTGTTTTTCTAAATTCTATTTCCTGCTGAAGCGCTTGTGTTCGCTCATAGACTTTTTGATTGAGGTGTCCATTAAGTTCTTCAAGCTGTTCCTGTGTTTTACTTAATACTCGGTTTTGCTCTAATGCATTTTCATAGATTGACATAAGCAGGCTCACAACCTGTTTGCTGTTCGATGCTATATTCGCTGAATTATCGGCACTGGTTATTTTTGCCAATTTCTTATTTTCAACTGAATCATCTTTGCCAATATTAAGAATTGCCTCTACTCTTGAGAGAAGATACTCTTTGGTATAAGGTTTAGTTAAATAATAGTCCGCTCCGCTTTCAAGCGCATGAAGTATACTTACCAACTCCGAAAGAGTTGTCAATAAAACCACCGGAATACTTTTTAATTCGTCATCCGTTTTGATAGATTTACATAATTCAAAGCCATCCATTAAAGGCATCAAGATATCACTAATTACCAGACTAGGTCTTCTTTTCTTTATTATAGCAAGCGACTCCGAACCATTCTTGCCGGTCAGCACTTCATAATTAGCCTCCTCAAGTATCAGCTTTAACCTGACAGCTTGAGTATAGCTATCTTCCGCAATAACTATCAATGTTTTATTTGTATCGGACATTTACTTCTTTCTTTTCAAACTTTTGCAAAATTTATTTTTTGTTCTTTCATCAAGGAGGTCAATACAAATCCGATTTCTTCGGGTGTAAGTATAAGCGACTCAGCGTTTATCTTAATTGCTTCGTATGGCATTCCATAAACGATGCAGCTGTTCTTGTCCTGGGCTATTGTCAGCCCTCCTCTGTTTTTCATTATCTTTAATTCATCTGCTCCGTCCTTGCCCATTCCCGTCAGAAGTATTCCAATCGCTCCCGCGCCGAATACTCTTGCCGCTGATTCAAACAGATGTGAAGCCGAAGATATTATGACATCGTCAGGATATCTTGTACAAACCAATCTCGTTCCTGAAGGATCTGTTGAAATGTTGCATCTGTCAGGCGGTAAATAAGCTGTTCCGGGTAATATTTTTTCACCGTCTTTGCCAACTTTTACCGGAAATCCTGTAGTGCTGCTTAACCAATCCGCTAAACCCGCCATAAATCCATCGGCAATGTGCTGTATTATCAATATAGGCAGCGGAAAATTTTTAGGAATACCCGAAAGTATTTTCTGAATTGCACCGGGGCCGCCTGTAGATGCGCCTATCGTGACTATTCTGAATTTTTCTTTTCGTATTACTGCACTTGATTCCCTCATTACCTGTGTCGGAGGCGTTTGTTTTTTCGGCATCCTTCTGATAACTTTTACTTCCGACATCACCTTTATAGTGTTCTGCAGTTCATCTGCAAATCTGTCAAAGTCAGGATGCGAAGGCGCCGGGGGTCTGTTCACTGCAGTTAGTGCGCCTGCTTCAATTATTTTAAATGCAACCGAAACTTCTTTAGTGTCCGTAGTTGCGCTTACAATCACAATAGGGGTCGGGCGCGTCTCCATTATCTCGCGGGTAGTTTCAAAACCATCCATGCCGGGCATATTAATATCCATCGAAATTACATCGGGTTGACGAAGCAAAGTCATTTCGACTGCTTCTTTGCCGCTGTTAGCAACTCCCACAACCTGAATATTTTCATCTCTGCTATAAATATAATTAAGCAATTTTTGTGCTACTACAGAATCATCAACAATCAAAACCTTTATCATAATTATTTTCTCTCTCTTTAAATTAGCCTGCTTACGATTTCGAGTAAATTACTTTGGTCAAAGCTCTTCTTTACAATATAGGCGCTTGCACCTACATCGATACCTCTTTCCCTGTCTTCTCGCGACTCTAACGAAGTTACTAGAATGACGGGGATGTCAGTAAGCCTTTTGTCTCTTCTCACTTTTTCAGTTAATATAAATCCGTTCATCCGCGGCATATCAACATCTGATACTAACAAGTCATAGTCGCCAATAAGCAATTGCTCGAATGCATCTGCGCCATCGAATGCAGTATTAACTTCATACCCTGCAGATTCCAAAATATTCTTCAGCAGCAATCGCGATGTAATTGAATCCTCTGCAACAAGAACTTTTTGCTTTGCTTTTCCTTCTTGTGCATCATCGTCAAATTGAGTCCGCCTGCGTTCAACCGACGATAGTTCTGAAGCAGTTTTTATTATTCCTACTGCATCCAAAATAAGAACAAGTCGCCTGTCGCCTAGTACTGTTGAACCGGAAATATTTTTTACCTGCGCTAACTGACGGCCAAGGTCTTTCACAATAAGTTCTTGCTCACCAATAATTTCATCAACCTCAAAAGCAATATGAATTCCTTTTGACTGCAGAAGAACCAAGTGTAAAACTTCAGCATCCTGTTGGGGCTTAGCAGATTTCAACCCGATGATGCTATCCATCTTCACTACCGAAACCATTTCATTGTTAACTTCAACTGCCTCCCTGTTTTCAAGCGTTTTAATTTTATCGCGCTTTACTACAAGCACCCGCTCGATGTTTGTGGAAGGTATAACATAATTCAGTCCGCCTGTCTTTATCAGAACACCTCTGAAAGCACTAAGTGTCAAAGGTAGATTTAAATGAAAGGTGGTTCCTTTGTCTTTTGCAGTTTCAAGACTTATACTGCCGCCAAGTTTTTCAATCTTCTCACGGACAATAGCCATTCCAAGCCCTCTGCCGGAGATGTCCGTAATTATTGCCTTTGTGGAAATACCTGAATGAAAAATATATTGCAACACTTCCATCTCCGAAAGCGCGTTTAATTCATCTGCCGTAAGAATATTATTTTTTCTAACTGCATCTCTTAGCTTTGGAATGTTTATTCCGGCGCCATCATCAAAAACCCTAATCTCCATATTCTGACTGCCTAACATTGAAGCAGCGATTCCTATTTTTGCATTCGGGGATTTACCTTTTCTCATTCTCTCTTCAGGAACTTCGATTCCATGGTCAAGTCCATTCCTTAACAAATGCATCAAGGGGTCTTTGATTTCCTCGAGAACTCTTTTATCAACCTCAATGTCTTCACCGGTGATAACCAAATCAACCCGTTTACCCTGCTCAACGGCAAGGTCGCGAATCAATTTAGGAAATCCTTCAACTGCTCTCGCAAAAGGCATCATTAGCAATCTCTTAACTTCCATTAATAAACTGTCAAGACGCGCATTCACCGAATGTGAATAATGTTCTGCCGACCTGAACAAGTTCGCCGCTTTACCGTTAACAGATTTTATGAGTGCTGAATGACTTCCATGCGCCGCCATAAGTTTTTCCAATACCGGAACAACTTGTTTTACCTCTTCATCTGTTTCATGCTTTTTTAAAAGTTGACGCACCATACGGGTAACGCGATGTTTCTTTTGTGCATCTCTCTGATAAAATGAAATTTCCCTGCTGAGTTCACTCACTTCAAGTGACTGCTGCGAAGCCATCAACTTAATCTCTCTGAGTTCCTCAATTTGATTCATTATTTGGTCTAGTGTATTCAGCGAAACTCTTATTGTAGGACCGCTGCCGCTTACTGCCTTTTCAGTCTTGAATACTTTTTCGGGTTCAATCTCCTGTTCGGGCGCCGGCAAAGAACTGCTTTCTTCCTCTTGCAATTCAACAACATGAACTTTGGCTGCAGCATTTTTAAGAACTTCGAGCAGACGGGAGTATTGAGGCTTTAACAACTCACGCGCTTCGCCGCCGCTATGTTTTATAGATTCCGAAATGTAGTCAACGCTGCTGAATAATGTTTTCATTAAAACCGGAGTGATTTTTAATTCATTCCTTTTAAGAAGACTGAATACACTCTCCGCAGTTTGGCAAATCCGTTCTATGTCCGTTCGGTCAATGCTTCGCGCTGCACCTTTCAGACTATGAAATTCACGGAAAATGATTTCAACTATTTCGGCACTGCTTTCTTTTTCAAGTTTAAGCAGCCCTTCAGTAAGGCTCGTAATCCGTTCTGCCGCTTCAATGCTGAATGCTTCAAGAAGTTCGGCTAATAGTTTTTCCTGGCTTGATGTCACGAGGACCCTTTATTCTTTAGACTTACTTATTTGCTCAACCAACCTGTGTCCAAGTTGTGCAAGATTATTAGCTGCTGCTTCTGCCTGCTGTGTTCCGATAACATTCTGCATCATCGCCTGTTTGATACTCTCAAACGAAGAAACTACTTGGTCCATTCCGATTAATTGTTCTTGAGTTGTTGCAAGAATCTGTGCCGCAGCATTTGCTGTCTCTGCAATATTAGCTGTCAGCAAACGGATTGCTTCGCCTGACTCATTAGATTGCTTTACTCCTATTTCAACCGCACGCATTGCCTGCTCAACACCCATAACAGTACTGCTGATTGTTTTCTGAACATCCATCAAAATAGTTCTAACTTGAGAAGTAGCACCTTTTGCCTGCACGGCAAGACTCTTGACTTCCTGTGCAACAACACCGAAGCCTTTGCCTTGCTCACCGGCCTTAGCAGCTTCAATTCCTGCATTGATTGCAAGCATGTTAACCTGCTCAGCAATGTCATTAACGGTTGCTGCAATCTCGCCGATAGTCTGACTCTGTTCACTCAGCTGCTCAACTGTTTCAGCGATTGATTCCATCTGTTCCTTAACAAGGTTGATGCCTTCAATTGTGCTTTCAACAGATTTTCTTCCTTTGTTGGAAATCTGTGCTGCACTCTGTGCTGTTTCAGTTACATACTTTGCTTTCTGCGCTGCAAGGTGCGAGGTTTGTTTTACCTCAGCCATAGTAGTTGATGTTTCACCAATAGCTGATGCGGTTTCAGTTGACCCCGCTGCCACCTCTTTTGTGGTTGATAAAATTTGATTTGCAGATGAAGCAAGAATTCCCGCTGCATCCATTAGTTGTTGATTCTGACCAAGCAGAACTTCTGTTCTATCTGATACTCTCTGCTCAAGCGAAGCGTTCAGTTCTTTTATTTCGTCTTCAATTATTCTCTGCGCAGTAACATCTCTTATAGATGCAAAAGCACCCACAACTTTTCCGTTTTTATCTTTGAACACATTACCATTATAAAGGTAAAACTTCAACTTGTTATCGCCACCGGAAAGAACCAATGGATAATCAGAAACATAACTTCTGGCAAACACTTCACGGATACTTGCTTCAATTTTTTCACGCTCTGTAAAATGGTCAGAAAAGTTAGTCCCTAATAAATCTTTTGCGGACTTGCCAATCATTTTCCCCGTGGCAATATTCGTTTCCAAAACTTTACCATTAAGGTCAACAGTAAGCAGCGGGTCTAAACTGGAGTTTATCAATTCGCTTGCATACTGACGGTCATTTTCAGTTTTAGCAACTAATTTATACATGAACACCGTAATATATCCGCCAACCGCTAAAGCAATAATAGCGGTTATCAAAAGCAGTGTGCTGCTTTGTGATTTCTGGTCCTGACTCTCCTGTAGTGCTGCTTCATAATCTTTCCTTGAATCCTCCTGTATCGTTATTGCAAGATCCCGAAGTTTTTCAAACCTTTCATCTTGAAGCCCAATCGCTAAAGCCACAGCTTCAGTTTTTTTACCTTTTTCATAGAGGTCCACTTGCTCATCACGGGTTTTGCAATATTCCGCATATTTTTCCTGAAATAACAAAAGATATCTCTCCAGCACAGTATCATTGTGAGTTTTAAAAATACTCCTGGATGAGCCCAGCAAAGAATCTACCTTCGCATCCTGTCCACTCATACTTAAGTGAATTCTTTGAATCTCCGTTGCTTCTTGTACACTGAGAAGTTTAAGAACTTCTCCCCGTACACGGTTTAATGATGCTTTTATTTCAATCATATTTGCATAATTTTTGTATGCAGCATCAGCATCATTTTTCCATAAATTTACAATCGTTGTTAATGAATGAGTCGCAAGGTATAGGATAACTACAGTCATCGCAATCATCGAACCAAAGCTTACTAACACTTTTCCGGTTACACTAATATTTTTCATTTAATTATTCTCTCATAATTATTTATAAATAAACTTTTTATTTGGGACTGCTAATTATATTTAGCTTTTGTGCCGCCCACGAGCATCTTCGGGTCAGAAAGCAATTTGCCTGCATCAAGCACAACAAGCGGCTCACTGTTAATTCCTTTTAAGTATTGTTCACGCAGTCCTGTCAAGGTCGGAAGTGATTTTTGCAGAGTACTGCTATATACCGACCTTGAACCATGAACAGCATCTGCGAGTATGCCGAACTCCATTTCACTGTTGCGGAGAATTATAACTTTATTAAGTTCAGTAATGCCTTTCTGCGGAAGCTCAAAAAATTTCTTCAACTCCACAACAGAAACTATTTTGCCGCGGACATTGATTATACCTAAAACAAAATCTGGCGCATTCGGCACCGGAACAATTTCCGTAAGCGGGTATACTTCAACTACGAATGACGATTCAATAGCGTAGGTTTCATAAGCCAAAGAAAAAACCACCAACTCAAGCAGTTCGCTATCATCTACCACTGTCGAATCTGACTTTGCATATTTCAAAGCTCTGTCGTGCAGTATCTTGTTTTTTTCTTCAGCACTTCGGGTAATACCCCGCTCCAAACCTTCAATCATAGCTTCATTTTTTCGGTGAAGTTCTGACCAATTAATTTCGCGGGCACCTGCCGAGCGTTTAATTTTTTTCATCATTAGTTATATACTACTTCCGTTGTTAATGACAGAATAATTTCACGGAGTTGCCCTGCTGAAATTCCTTCTGAACCTTCTATTACTTCTTCGTCTTTGTATCTGCCAAGTATTTTAGAGGCGGTTTTAAAATGCCTTTTTGATTTTTGATTTTCCGACTCAAGCCTCAGCAGCAGCGCCAATGTAAAATGAACAATCACATAATCGTGGTCAAGATATAATACTCGTTCATAACAGCTGACTGCTTCTTTAATTTTTCCTAGTTCCTGAAGTATTTTTCCGTGATAAAGATGATATTCCTTGTTCGATTTATCCAAGTCCACTGCCTTACCGCTCCATTCGGCAGCAGCATCAAGTTCTCCCTGATTGGCATAAGCCCTTGCAAGAAGAATCATCTTCTCCGAATTTTTTGAAATATCGACTGCCGTTAAAATCTCAATTGTTTTTTTGTAGTCGAGTGCTTCAAACTGTAAGAAAATATCTTCATCATCGCTTGCAGTTTCAGCAATATTTACCGCAACATCCTCAAAGAGTCCTTTACCGCTTTCTCCAAACACCGCCGGAATATTATTATCTTCCACTGAAGATGGTTCCATGTCTTGCAGAATTCGAAACCGCATCGCGGTATCTATCGGCGGGAAAAGAAGTTCCTCCGGCAGTCTAAATTCGTAATCAATAACCTGCATCTCCATAGAACTTTTTTCGGTAGATTTTGTCCTTCGATAAAAATATGTGCCGCCAATTTTTACTTGTGTGAAAGGAGAATTATTCAGCATCCCCGATTCAACCAATGCCACCATGAACAATCCCTGGCTAGCCAGGCACTTTGAAAATCTATTTACTATTTTCTTAATTGTACTTGTATTGAAATACATCAACACATGCCTGCAGAAAAGTATATCAACATTTCTTGTTTCGTTAGCAGCACTCGGATAATGACCATCAACAAGATTAAGAAAAGAAAAATGAACCATCTCCCTTATTTTTTCATCAATCTCAAAAATTTCGTGCCCTACATTCTTAAAGTAATTTGATTTTATCCACTCAGGTGTTCCTCTGAAGGACCAGTTTCCATACCTACCCGCCCTGGCTTTTTTAAGTGACTCCTGATTTATATCAGTCGCCATTATTTTAATATTCCAATTTTTGATGTCAGGAATTAGTTTGTGCAATAAAATAGCAATACTGTATGGTTCTTCTCCTGAACTGCATCCCGCACTCCAAATTTTTATTGTGCGTGTATTATTTTTCCGCTGCTCAATTAGTTCAGGTAGAATGATTTTTTCAAGTGCCGCAAATCTTTCGGGCTCCCTGATAAAATAAGTCTCTCCGTTTGTAAGGTGTTTTGTAAAAATTTCAATTTCAGAACCTGACCTTGGCGAGATTAACATCCTCTGCAATGTTTCCACAGTTGAATGCATTCCTAAATCACGCATAATGCGCGCGATACCTATTTCAAGTTCCTTATATTTTTCAGGTGGATAATAAAGTCCGATTTTTTTCGCCGTTAAATGACTGATTTGAACCAGTTCATCTTCGGTCAGTTTAAAATCATTCAACTTAACATTTAACATAATGCGGAATCCAACTCAGTCTCTTCTTCAAGCGAAAGAAATTTATCTACATCATGTATAATTACCATCCCGTCTTCCATTGCAAGTATGCCCTCAACATTAGGAAGGTCAGGAAGTACAGTTTTGCCGTCTACCATATCCTTGTCATCATAATCAACCACACCCTCAACATCATCAGCAATAAGGATAAAGGTCCTCTTCTGTGTGGATGCTAAAATATATTTATCTTCGGGCTCAATCTCTTTTGACTGCAGGCTTAGTCTTTTTCTTAAATTAACAACAGGAATAATTCTTCCCTCAATGTTTACCGCCCCGAGAATTATACCGGGAGCATTCGGCAGCGGACTTAATTCAATAGCCGGAATTACTCTTTCAACTTTTTTAAGGTGAAGAGCATATTTACTACCATCAATGGAAAAAACTACGAATGATATTTTCATATTATTTCTTTACTTTATTCACCGGCTCAGTATTGAACCTTTAGGCATGCAAATAAAACAGCGCAATTCTTAGTAATAACTTCACCACGAATATTTGCCGCACCGGTAAGTTTACCAATTAAAATAAGTGTTGTTCTCTCGCTCATTACTCTAACTTTTATTTATTTAACCTAAAAAACATTTTTTGCTTTATATAGAATATAATTTAACCCACTAAAGATGCTTTTTAGAGATAAAATCGACAAACACGCCCTATTAACACACAAACGACGAATATCATCGACGAACATAAACGATAAGTCGTTATAAATACATAAACATTGCTACTCGTCGACACGATGAAATTGATATTGCCATATTTTCGCGTTATAAATGAAGTAAATAATTTAAGGTTTATACTTTTTTTTGCGTAGTGTTTTATGAATTATATTTTTGTGTTGAGTAAACTGCGAAGAAAAATTGGTAACAAAATAGTTTCCGTAAAACAAAAACGGCGGTCGAAATTTCGACCGCCGTTCATCTTTTAATTATCTGAGTTACTTTAACTTTGGTTGAGCTACCCCACTGGGCTTATGTAAAAACTTAGCAGCCATAGCTCCAACTTTTCGTGGTGATTGTGACTCTATAACACTGAATGCATTATTATCACATATCGTCAAATCAACATTTCCAACCAACGCATCGCCGTCAAGGTCGGTTACGCTTCTGCCCTCCATGGTTATGAATGCATCGTTGTCGATTAATGTTAAGTCAACATTGCCAATGAGTTCGTCCTGGTCCACATCCCCACTGTACACACACCACTTACTTCCCTTTTGTATCATCGACTGATACGGGAAACCCGGTATTGAATATGCTTTATCCATTCCTGTAGTAAAATCATAACTGCTGTTCACTCCCGGAATAAAAGTCACCGGACCTGCACTCCATGTCGCTACTATCGCTTGTCCCTTGACATATATATAGTATGAACCATTAAGATATACAGGGAATGTCACCTCTCCCGAGAATGTTGTTGAGTCTATAATTACGGTAGCTGAGGTTATATCTGCATAGTCGGGTCCGGTTGTACTTGCCGCATATACCCTAAACTGCTCTGATAAATTTAGATTAGGATAATTTGCTCCGTCAGGTTCATAATATCCTTCAGGTATGAACGACACTGTCATCGTTGTTGTGAAAGGAC
>CAIWTC010000227.1 GCA_903915485.1 uncultured Ignavibacteriales bacterium
AGGGGCATTTTACGCTTTCCCGAAAATCGAAATAGATATTCCCGATGCAGAATTTGTTACTGGATTGATAAAAGAAACCGGCGTAGTTGTAGTTCCGGGGAGTGGATTTGGACAAGTACCGGGAACCAAGCATTTCAGAATTGTCTTTTTACCAAATGAAGAGATTTTAGGCAAGGCATATTCAAAGATTGCCGAATATCTTTATAAAATCAGGAAATAGCAGCCAGATTAGTTTTTGTACTTACTAGTGATGCCGCAGTTCATTAGTAAGTATAATTTTGTATGCGATAAAAGGTATTAGTTTTTTTAATATTAACTGTTTATCAATGGCTGAATTGTTAAAGTGACTTCTGTCCCGTTCTCTCCGAATACTTTTAAATCCCCTTCAATCTGTGAAGTCAATGCGGTGATTAACTGATACCCTAACGTTGTTGCAGTATCACAATTGAAATTTTTAGGCAAGCCGATCCCATCATCCTTAATACTAAGCAATATCGTGTCTCCGTTATTTATTAGAGTGATCGTTACAGTACCCTCTCTTGAATCAGGGAATGCATGCTTTAGTACATTTGTCAGAACTTCATTGATTATCAACCCAAACGGAATTGCAGAATCTAACTGCAGCAGTGCGCTATCAAGCTGTTTTACAATTTTAATATTTTTGACTTTTTCACGATAGGAAGTCGTAAGAAATGGGACTAATTCATCAACAAACACTTTTAAATCGACATTTGCTAAATCTGGAGAATTGTATATCCGTTCGTGGATAATTGCCATAGTACGGACTCTATTTTGGCTATCGTGAAAAGCCAACTTTATTAGCGGATCGCTAAACGACATAGACTGAAGATCAAGCAAACTTGAGATAACCTGCAAATTATTTTTCACACGGTGATGAATTTCCTTAAGCATAACTTCTTTTTCATGAAGTGATGTCTTGAGCTGCTGCTCAGCATGGATTCTGTCGTCTATATCGTAAAACAATATCCCAACTTGATTCGGCTTTGTGGAGAATGAAAATACTTCAAAATTTTTATTGATAACTTTTGAAAATATTTCTTCTTTTAATGGCTTCCCGGTTTTAGCTGCCTCAATTATTCCATTAAACAACTCCACATTGATATCAGGGAAACTCTCGAGTATTGTCTTGCCCTCAAAAGTATCCGCGGTAGTATTGAAGTATGCAGCAAATGCAGGATTCACTGAAACAATTTTCCCATTTATGACATTACCTTGCTCATCTTTTACTCCATCGCAGATGATGCTTCCATCCATTAATTCAGTGAATAGAATCCGATAATGTTCGTCACTACTATTTTTATTTTCCATCTCTAAAATATTTCTTTCTAATCAGAAATTAACTTCAAGTCTTTAAGCTGCGCTATCAAAGTTGATTTTTGAATAGGCTTTATTAAATATGAAGTACACCCGCCGCTATAATATGAATCGAAAACATCATGAGGCGAGTCGAGTGCAGTCACCATGATAATTTTAACTTCTTTTTCAGGAGATACATTCAATAATTTTTCTTTGTCTCGTATTATTTTCAAAGCCTCATTTCCATCTAAGGTAGGCATCATTATATCAAGACAAATCAACTGATAAGGGTTTGCTTCATCCAAGGCTAACTGATGTGCCTGAACCGCTTCTTCGCCATTTACTGCAACATCACATTCTCCGTATGCAGATAGATATTTTTGTAAGACAACCCGATTTGTAAAATCGTCTTCAACGATTAATATTCGCATAGTATCCTCATTCTATTAAATTCTCTTCTTTCAAAATAGGAATTTCCACATAAAAACTTGTCCCAATATTAACTTCACTTTCTAACCATATTCGCCCCTTCATTAGTTCCACAATCTTCTGAGTAATTGCCAAACCAAGTCCAATGCCGCCATACTTTTTTGTTAGTGAACTATCGCCCTGGGTAAAACTTTCAAAAATCGACTTAAACAAACTCTCATGAATTCCAATTCCTGAATCTTTTATACAAATCATCAGCATTTCTTTTTCTTCTTCATTATTCACTAAGTCCATCTTCAATTCGATAAATCCTTTTGATGTGAACTTTAGTGAGTTCCCAATCAGATTATTCAATATCTGTCCGACCTTAATCGGGTCGCAATAAATATAATCCGGCAGGTCATCTGCCAATGTAACTTTAAGTGCAAGCCCTTTTGCTGCAGCATCCAGTTTGAATATATCTAAAGTATCCGAGATTAATTCCTTGACAGGATATTTAGAATTAAGAAGTTTGTCCTGTCCATATTCTGCCTTTGTATAAGCTAAAATATTGTTCAGTAAATTATGAAGGAGCAACGATGAGCGCTTAGTCATACTAACGAATTGCCTCTGCTCACTATCAAGAGTAGTATCGCTAAGAATATCAATTGTTCCGATGATACCATTAAGGGGCGTACGGATTTCATGACTCATATTCGCCAGAAAAATGCTTTTTGCTTTAGCGGCAACTTCGGCAAGTTCCTTTGCCTTAATAAGATTCAATTCAAGAAGTTTTCTCTCAGTTGTGTCAAAGCATGTGCCGATGTAACCGGCGAACTCGCCTTTTTGGTCATAATATGGAGAAGCAATACACCATATTTGCCGATAGACCACATCACGGTTTAACAACCTGAACTCAAAGTCTACTTTTTTCTGCTCTATAAAGGCAGTTAAAAATTTCTGTTTTATTAGTTGTATGTCTAATGGATGAACAGAATTAAACCACCCTTCATCACAGTCATCTGATAAAGTCCTGCCGGTAAAGTCCAACCAAGTCTTATTAAAATAATTGAATTTACCAATTTCGTTTGTACGCCAAATCATAGTAGGAAATTCTTCGAACATACTCAAGTAATAATTTCGTGACTCCATCAATGCTCTATCAATTTCCCTCTGAATTGTAGTGTCATGAAAAGAATAGAGGTGACCATTGCTAATGCCATGCTCATCAATCATTTCTGAATGATTCAACTCAATTTGTACCTGTTCGTTATTTTTTGAAAGGAGCAATTTGTAGCTATTTAACTTTGCAGCTTTATCAGGCAAAATTGAAGTTAGGATACATATTAAACTCTCGTTATCAATATCATTAATAAGGTTAAGTATCTTGTCAATATTCTGACCTTTAACTTCCGAAAGACTCCACCCGGTAATTGCTTCTGCTCTTGTATTTATAAACTGGATAACATTATCATTATCAGAAACGATTACACCATCGCTTATATTTTTGAGTATTGTATTGAGCAGTCTCTCGCTCTTTTTTACAAGTTTAACATCCTTTGATTTTGAAAGAGCAATCTCAATTGTAATTCTTAAATCCGTAAGGTCGAACGGCTTTATAATATACCCAAACGGAGATACTTGCTTTGCTCTCTCAATGTTCTCCTCATTTGAAGCAGAAGTAATAAACACAACAGGGATATCATAGTGCTTTAATATTTTCTCAGCTGTTTCAATTCCGTCTAATTCACCTTTTATGAAAACATCCATCAGTACTAAATCAGGGACATTAGTTTCCAAATATTTAAGGACCTTTATTCCATTGTCGAAAACCTCAAGAACTTCATATCCGAGCATTTCAATATTTTTCTTAATATCGAGTGCAATTATGTTTTCGTCCTCAACGATAAGTATTTTGGCTTTACTACTTTCCATAATTTTCCACAACCATATTTAATACTGCACCCGCAATATTTTCCAGAGGAAGAATTTTATCCACTCCTCCAAGTTTAATGGCCTCATTAGGCATACCAAATACTATACAGCTCTTTTCATCCTGCGCAATTGTTCTTGCACCGGCATTTTTCATCTCCAGCATTCCTCTTGCACCATCATCTCCCATCCCTGTCATTATCACTCCAATACCATTTTGCCCCGCATACCGCGCAGCAGAACGGAAGAGTACATCAACAGAAGGACGATGACGGCTAACCAAGGGACCATCCTTTATCTCGACATAGTATTTTGTGCCGCTTCTTTTGAGCAATATGTGATGATTCCCCGGAGCAATCAATGCACGGCCGCGAATGACACTATCTCCATTTTCAGCTTCTTTAACTGTAATTCTGCAAGTTGAATCAAGACGCACCGCAAAGGCTTTAGTAAAATTTTCAGGCATATGCTGAACTATGACTATGCCGGGACAATCGGGAGGCAAAGCTTCTAAAAATATACGAAGCGCCTCTGTTCCCCCGGTAGATGCCCCAACTATAATAACTTTTTCTGTGGTTTCAAAAAATTTAGAAGAATAGTTCCCTGCTAAAATAACATCAGCAGAATACTTTGGCGAAACATGAATCGGCTTGCTTCTTTTATGTAAAGTTGCTTTGGCAGCAGCCATAATTGAGTCATAGAGTCGTATTTTCGATTCTTCTAAAAATACTTTTGTACCTAATTTTGGTTTAGTGATTATATCCACTGCACCTAATTCAATTGCACGCAAAGCAGTTTCAGAACCGCTATCTGCTAAACTGGAACAAATGATAACGGGAATAGGATGCTGACTCATTATCTTCTGAAGAAAAGATAGCCCATCCATATTTGGCATTTCAATATCGAGAGTTATTACATCAGGTACCTGCACTTCAATTTTCTTCATTGCAAGCAAAGGATCTGATGCACTACCGAGTATTTCTATGTCAGGAAAACTCTGAAGAATATCTGTAAGAGTCTGCCTTACTACTGCCGAATCATCTACAATTAAGACTCTAACTTTTTTTTGCGGGTCCATGTTATTTACCATACACTTTCTTATAAACTGTGGGACTCACTCTTTTCAACGGCATATTCATCCCCACCAGCGATTCCGAATGACCGTGGAAAAAATAACCACCCGGCACTATTGCCGAAACAAGTTTATCTACAACTTTTTCTTGAGTGCTCCTGTCAAAATATATTAGCACATTCCGGCAAAAAACCAGATGCATCTGAATATCCTTCTTCACTTCATCATTGACTAAATTGTTCTTAAAAAATTTTACCTTATTTCTAATCTGCGGGATTAGCCTAACGATTGCCTTTTCAGAATCCTTGCTTCTCAGAAAATACTCTTTCAATATGCTCTCATTAACTCCGTAAATATCCGTCATTGAATATATAGCAGCTTTACCTTTGTCAATCATTGTTGTAGAAATATCAGAAGCATATATAGTATAGTCTCTTCTATCATTTTTCTTAAAATACTCCTCAAGAGTAATTGCAATTGAATAAGCTTCTTCTCCAGATGAACAACCGGCACTCCAGATATTAAGGCAGTCATATTTCCCTAATATTGAATTGAACAATTCATTAAGCAGAGTTTCGGAAAGCAGAACCAAGTGTTCATTTTCTCTGAAAAAATCAGTTTTATTCGTAGTGATGACATCAAGCATTTTGTGTAATTCCAGAGCCTTCCCTTCCGGCGAAAATAAATAGTCACAGTATTCCTCGATAGAGAATAACTCTAACTGCTTCATTCGTCTGAATAACCTGCCTTGAACCATCTCTCTTTTTTCGAAAGTGAGATTAATCCCTGTATTGGAGTAGACAAGTTCCCTTAATCGCTCAAAATTACTTCTTGATAGTTTCAGCATTTTATATCACATTTTTATAGATGACCGGTTCCGCGTGCAAAATGCAGAACCGGTCAAGGTATATATTAGACACTTTCTTCAACTACGGAACTGGTTTGCTGAACGAACATAAGTTCATCTGATGAAAAAACCCGGTCGATATCCAGAATCATCAAGAATTGTTCATCCCGCTTGCCCATTCCATGCAGGAACTCAGCTTTAAACTTAGTTCCTAATCTGGGAGGCGGTTCAATTTGTGAAGGCTCCAATTCGAAAACTTCTTCAACTGAATCAGCCAAAGCACCGAGTACAATAAGCTCCGACTCGAAAGCAATCTCCAAAACAATAATGCAAGTGTTAATTGTACGCTCACATTTATCCATCCCGAATTTCAGTCTCAAATCAATAACAGGAACTACACTGCCGCGAAGGTTTATTACACCGCGCATATAATCAGGTGTCCTTGGTATTTTAGTAATGTTTGTGTAGTCAAGAACTTCACGAACTTTAGCAACATCTACTGCGAAAAGTTCTTCTTCCAGCGTGAAAGTTAAATATGGTCTGACTTCCGAAATATTCTGTGTTGCCATTTCTAACTCCTTTCTTTCATTATAATTTTATGTTTGACAAATATATTTTTCATACTATGCCATCAACTAAAATTTTTCGAATTCTGCATCAAGATGATCACTTGAATCATCTACATCGAACTTAAAGCCCTTTGACGAGCTATAGTCTTTTTCACTTGAAGACGGCTTTCCCTGCTTTAGTGCGCGGGGTGCATTCTTTCTCGTTTGTTTCGTACCAATCATTCTCTGATTAGATTCATCAATTTTGAAGAATCCGATTGTTGAGGCTAATTGACCTGAAAGTCCATTCAAATTATCCGCAGTTGATGACAACTCTTCTGAAGCTGCTGCATTCTGCTGAATAACCTGATCCAATTGCTGAAGTGCTTTATTAATCTGACTTGCACCTGCGTTCTGCTCGTTACTTGCAGCAGTTATTTCCTGAACAAGTTCTGCAGTTTTTGTAATATCCGGAACTAATTTAGATAACATCTGACCGGCATTTTCAGCAATCTGAACACTGCTGGCTGATAATTTATTGATTTCACCTGCAGCAGTCTGACTTCTTTCAGCAAGTTTTCTTACTTCAGAGGCAACAACCGCAAAGCCTTTTCCATGCTCACCGGCACGGGCTGCTTCAATCGCCGCATTCAATGCGAGAAGATTTGTTTGTCTTGCGATTTCTTCAATGATTGAAATTTTACTTGCAATCTCTTTCATCGCGATAACTGTTTCTGAAACAGCCTTGCCACCGACTTTAGCATTCTCTGCTGATTGCAGTGCTATCTTCTCAGTCTGTTGAGCGTTCTCAGCATTCTGTTTAATGTTTGAGGTCATCTGTTCCATTGAAGAACTTGCTTCCTGTGCAGATGCCGCTTGTTTGTTCGCACCTTCAGAGATTTGACCGGCATTTCCACTAAGCTCTTTGCTTCCGGAAGAAACGCTGTCTGCTGCTGTTTTTACATTTTCAACAACATCAGTTAGACCCTTAATCATTGCATCCAATGCTTTCATAAGTGAATCGTTGCTGGAACGGGCTTTCACACTAACCATAAGGTTACCACCTGCAATCTCTTCAGCAATTTCACCAACTTCATTCATTGACTCAATTAGTAAGTTGATATTATTCTTAATCTGATTGAAATCACCATTGTAGTTATCAGAGATAGGTCTTGGCATATCGCCTTTGGATATTCTGTCGACATATTCTGCTGCAACATTCAATGGTCCAATAACTGCATCAAGAGTTTCATTTACGCCTTGTACAATTTTTCTAAAGTCACCTTGATGTTTATTAGCGTCCGCTCTGGTTGCCAATCTACCATCAACTGCGGCCTTGACCAGCATAGCGGCATCAGATACGAGCGAATTCACTGCATCGATACAAGTGTTTAAGTTATTTTTGATTTCATTGAAATCACCGTGATAATTATCGGTAATCTTATTAGGAATATCGCCTTTAGATATTCTATCAACATATTCTGCTGCAACATTTAAAGGCCCTATAACTGAATCTAATGTGTCGTTTACACCTTGAACGATTTTTCTGAAATCGCCCTGATGTTTAGTTGCATCAGCTCTTGTAGCAAGTTTACCTTCAATCGCTGCTCTGGAAAGGTTCCCTGCATCTGCGACTAATCCGTTAACTGCGTCAACGCAAGCATTCAAGTTATTTTTGATTTCGTTGAAGTCACCATTATAACTGTCAGTAATCTTATTCGGAATGTCACCTTTTGCGATTCTATCAACATATTCTGCTGCGACATTCAAAGGTCCGATAACCGCATCAAGAGTATCGTTAACACCCTGGACGATTTTTCTGAAATCACCCTGATGTTTACTTGCATCTGCTCTAGTTGCAAGTTTACCTTCTACTGCGGCCCTTACCAGTGTTCCTGCATCAACTACTAATCCATTTACTGCATCAATACAAGAGTTTAGATTATTTTTGATTTCATTAAAGTCGCCGTTGTAACTGTCAGTAATCTTATTAGGGATATCTCCCTTTGCGATTCTATCGACATATTCTGCTGCAACATTCAATGGCCCGATTACTGAATCTAATGTGTCGTTAACACCTTGAACGATTTTCCTGAAATCGCCCTGATGTTTATTTGCATCTGCCCTTGTTGCAAGTTTACCTTCAACTGCTGCTTTTACCAATACACCGGCATCTGAAACTAATCCGTTGATTGCATCAATACACATGTTCAGGTTGTTCTTGATCTCATTGAAATCACCATTATAATTATCAGTAATTCTTTGAGGAATATCGCCCTTAGCAATTCTATCAACATATTCTGCTGCAACATTCAAAGGTCCAATAACTGAATCTAATGTGTCGTTTACACCTTGAACGATTTTCCTGAAATCGCCCTGATGTTTGCTTGCATCTGCTCTGGTTGCGAGCTTTCCTTCAACTGCTGCTTTTACCAATATTCCGGCATCGGAAACTAATCCGTTGACCGCATCAATACAAGCATTGAGGTTATTCTTTATTTCGTTGAAATCACCATTGTAATTGTCTGTGATTTTATTTGGTATGTCACCTTTTGCAATTCTATCAACATACTCTGCAGCAACATTCAAAGGTCCAATTACTGAATCCAATGTATCATTAACACCTTGAACAATTTTTTTGAAATCACCCTGATGTTTACTTGCATCTGCTCTAGTAGCTAGCTTTCCTTCAACTGCTGCTTTTACCAAGACACCTGCATCTGAAACTAATCCATTGACAGCATCAATGCACATGTTTAGATTATTCTTTATCTCATTGAAATCACCGTTATAGTTGTCTGTAATTCTTTGAGGAATATCGCCCTTAGCGATTCTATCTACATATTCTGCTGCAACATTCAAAGGTCCGATAACAGAATCAAGTGTTGAGTTTACACCTTCAACTAATTCTTTGAAACTTCCACCAAACTTGGTTGCATTACCGCGAGTGCTTAGTTTACCTGCAACCGCTGCATCTGAAAGCATGGATACTTCTGCAACAAGGCTTCTGACAGTATCAACCACAGAAACAAAACTTTTTCCTAAAACATCTTTATCAGATTTAGGAGAGTATACAACACTCACATCACCGACTGCGATTTTTTCCGCCACTGCAACCTGGTCTTTTGTATTCGCGACCATCCCCGCCATCGCACCCATTAAGTCCCCAAGTTCATCAGTTGTACTCTGAGTAACTTCAACATCAACATCGCCAACTGACAGTTTCTTCGCAACTCCTGAAAGCACAGTTAGAGGTTTCGATATAGCACCGGATATAAACATACCCAATCCAATTGAAATCAGAACTCCGATGACAATGACTATTAGCATTGTCATTGTTGAGCGGTTAGAATCAATTGTGTTCTGGTCTGAACGGTCTTTTGCTAGGTCCACCTTCATTTTGGTCAGCTTATCAATCGATACCTGTACATTAGTCCTCAATTTTTCAAGTTCATTAGAATAGACTGAATATGCTTTATCCGTTTCATTAGCCAAGGCCAAATCAAGTGTTTTTTTGAGTACAGCCTGGAACTGATCTAAATCACTTGACAATGTTTTACAAATTTGTTTTCCCGCCTCTGTAATCAATGTTTTTTCTACTCTTGATATTGCAGAATCAACCTCCACATCCCGCGCTTTGATTTTCTCAATATTATCTTTTTTGACTTCAGCGTCTTTATCAAATATTATAGTTAAAATATTTGCCCGCTCTCTTTGAAAAGATGAGGCAAGAATTCCTAATTCAGCAAGCGGAACAGTATTCTTCTCATAGAGAATGGTATCACTTTCATCTGCTGTCTTAAGGGCCGAAATCCCTTCATATCCGATAAAAGCTGCAATCGCTGCGACCAATAAAAAACTTAAAATAAGTTTTTTTCGTATTTTCATGTTATAGAACCATTTCATATGGACTCCTTGTAATTAAATAATGTGACTATTTCGAACAATTTTTAAAGTATTTTTTATCATCTCTTTAGGATTCGATGATATCGGGCTACCATGTCCCGGATAAACAATCTTGACATCGAGCTCGGCCAATAGCTTTAAGCTCTGAACATAATCTTTAGTATATGTACCATCATCTGTATGTATATGAATAGTTGTATCGCCGGTAAAAAGTATTCCGTTCTTTTCACAATAGATACAGATTGAATCGGTTGAATGCCCCGGCGTATGAATAACCCTGCACCATCCCTCTGCAATTTTAATCTCCTGATTATGTTTTAGGATATTTGTTTCGGCCCCCTCAACATTAAGCGCACTATAAATCTTCGGTTTATAATTTGCCACTAAACTCTTTAAGCCACCCGTATGGTCAAAATGATTATGGGTTATAATGACCTGGTCAACCGGAACTTTTCCAAGCCCGGTATTTATAGACTCAATTTGAGAAATCAGATAGCCGTCCGCACCGGTATCGATTACTGTGTTCATATCATCAATAGTATTCCAATCACCTAACAACAGATAGGCATTGCAGCTATAAGCTAATGGGTTGGAATTTAGTTTAATAACTTTCATCTAGTCAGACTTTTATATTTTTTGAAATAGTTGGGCATCAGGCACAACTTGTTTGAATAAATGATTTATTTCTACCGGCATTTTTTGAGTCTGCTCGGATGCAAACAGGCCGCCTTCCGAAAGCGAATTATGAAACATTTTTATCACTTCTATTCTTTCTGGATACTGGAAGTGCAGCAATACATTCTTGCACAAAATGAAACTGAAATTATTATCGATTGGATTGAGTGAAAGTAAATCATGTTTAACATAATTAACTCTGCAGCGGATGTTTTCATCAATTGCGAAAAATCCCGGTTTACCTTCTAATGGAAAAAAGTATTTTGTAAATATTTCAGGGGGAATTCTTTTCAACTCTTCTTCTGAATAGATACCTTCACTAACTATGCTTCCAAAATCCTGACTTTCATCAATATCGCTTGCTACTATTTGAACATTCTTAAATCCGAATTTTCCCATATTTTCGGCAAGTACTATTGCCAATGTGTATGGTTCAGGACCGTTTGCGCATCCTGCGTCCCATATTCTAATTTTACTTCTGCCTTGAACAAGAGGGACTAGATTTTTTACTGCATGTTCAATTGTATGCAAGTCCCTGAAAAAAAATGTAAATGCCATATTATGCTACCTGTGTCTTTTCTTCTTTTTCTTCTAATTCTGAGAGCTTTTGTACATCCAGCATCAGCGCAATACGACCATCACCTAAGATTGTTGCCCCGCTTATCCCTTCAATATTTCTGTACAATGCGCCCAGTGTTTTTAATACTGTTTGATGTTGACCAACTACAGAGTCAACTGTAAATCCAATTCGGTTTCCGTTAATTCCTACAATTACAACTTGTTCGATATCCGGTTTCTCGCCGGGGAATTGGAAGAATTCTCTTAATCTTATATGAGGAACAATTTCACCCCTGACTGAAACTATATTCCTTCCATGACTTGCTTCTGTATCTTTGCTTGTCAACTCAATACATTCTTCTACTGATGAAAGCGCAAGAATAAAGTATTCATCAGCGACTTGAATAAGCAGTCCATCAATAATTGCAAGTGTTAAAGGAATTTTCAATGATATTGTCGTTCCCACACCTTGTACTGATTTCATTTCAATACTTCCGCGCAAACCGTCTATTGCTCTTTTAACCACATCCATCCCTACGCCGCGGCCTGAAACATTTGTAATTTCTGCCGCTGTTGAGAATCCTGCGCTGAAGACAAGACTGAACAATTCACTTTCAGTTAGCTCAGTTTCCGGAGGAAGAACTCCCGAAGCAATAGCTTTTTTTCTGACTGCTTCTTTATCAACTCCGGCACCATCATCAGTGATTTGAATAATGACATTTCCACCGGACTGAAATGCTTTAAGTTTAATTTTACCTACCCTGTTTTTCCCTGCTGCTATTCGAACCTCAGGCGATTCAATTCCATGGTCCAATGAATTTCTTAGTAAATGAATTAGTGGATCACTTATTTTTTCAATAACTGTTTTGTCCAATTCTGTTTCTGCACCTTCGGCTATCAACTCTACTTCTTTTCCCAAATCTCTGCTTAAGTCACGGATTAACCTGTTGAATTTTCCGAAGGTTGTTCCTATAGGTAGCATTCGGATATTAAGTGCAGAGTCTCTCAGGTCCCAAGTAATTCTCTCGACTGATTCGGAAATATTCATGAGATTAACAATTCCGCTAAGGTTTGCTGCGGAAGTTAATTGCGCCTGAAGCGTTACTAACTCCCCTACTAAGTTTACAAGATGGTCAACTTTATCAGCACTTACCCGAAGACTGGAGACAGCTTCCACTTCCTGATGAGTTCTTGTATTATCTGTTCTCTCGATGTCTTTGGTTTTTGCAAAATTGATTTGCTGATTAAGAGTAAATACGGAATAAATAGATTTGATATTTTTTTCGGAGTAATCAGTAGCGGCATCTATCTCGTTAAAGAAAAGCTTTTCACCAACTTCATCTAATGGAGAGGCCTTATCATCAATTTTAAGCACAACAAGTTCAGCATCATCCTCAACGAAGATAAATACATCTTTAATTGTATCTAAACTCTTGGATGATGAAAGTATTATGTTCCAAACAGTGTATGACTTTTCAGGGTTAAAATCTGAGTAGTGAGGGAATGAAGAAATATTTGCCCGGATTTTTGCACTTCCTAATCCGCGCAGTTCATTTATAAGAAATACAGGGTTTGTACCACTCATAAAAATATCTTCAAACGGTTTGAACCTAATATAATAAGTGCTTTGATTGGATGATTCAATTACTTCAGGGATAACTCCCGTTTTTCCTTTTGGCGTCTGGACAGTTCCCTTAACTGAATTTGCAATATTTCTAAATGCCTGAATTAATTCTTTTGCCTCGGTCATTTCTGATAATATTTTTGAGGCATCATCTTCAAGCATTGCTTTTATATAGTCAAGCGACCTTAAAGTAATATCGATTAATTCTTTGTTCACTGCATATTTACCGGAACGAACGAAATCAAATATGGATTCAACATCATGTGTAAACATGGTTATATCATCATACCCGAACATCCCGCTGCTTCCTTTTATTGTGTGTAGCGCGCGGAATACTTTAGCAATGAGTTCTTTGTCGTCCGGGAATTTTTCTAATTCAAGGAGTGATGATTCCAATTCAACCAATAGTTCTGAAGCTTCCTCTTTGAAAGCTATCCTGTGTTGATCTATCATGGGAGAACCTTTTTGATTACTGAAATTAACTGTTCAGGCTTGAACGGTTTGACTATCCATCCCGAAGCACCCGCAGACTTACCTTCAAGTTTTTTTTCTTGCTGTGACTCGGTAGTAAGCATAATGATTGGAATGAATTTATACTGTGCTTTTTTTCTTACTTCCTTAATCAGCCCAATCCCATCTAAGTGCGGCATGTTTAAATCAGTAATAAGCATATCAACTTTTTTGCTGTCAATTTTAGACAGCGCATCTCTGCCGTCACAGGCTTCAACAACATCATAACCGGCTTCAGTAAGTGTGAAGGCAATCATCTGACGAACACTTGCGGAATCATCAGCAGTCATAATACATTTAGGCATTTACTTCTTCTCCTGCTTTTAGAATCATAGAATTATACATTTCAGCTCTAAAGTCAGAAAATGCACATTCCAACATGGGCTCCTCAATAGCTTTTACAAAAGCATCGCTGAATTCAATTTTGAAACCTGAGTTTACCATTGTTAGCCAAAAAGAATACAACAGTTGGCAGAATGAGAAATCGACTTCAACTTCACCATCACACATGATAGAAGTTTTGGAGGGCTTTGCATTTAATATTTGATCGAGCATCTCCTTCAATTCAGAGATGTTAGAAATCGTTAAAGACTTCTCAAACTCAAAATGCATTTTCTTTTCTTGTTTATATATCTCTATAATCAGCATATAATTATCTCTTTAATTAAAATAGCTCAATATTGTCATCGTCAGAACTTTCCATGATAGTAGTCTCAAACATGTTACTTTGATTTACATCGAACATGTTATGAATATCTCTTTCGCTTTGCATGGTGTATTTATTTTTTATTTTCTCAATATATTCGATATTGTTATCGTCCATACTTGCATCAAAGTCCCCTAGCAGTTCCTGAAGCATACTCGTTGCAGAGTCTAATCCCTGTGAAACTTTAATATGAACTGATATCTGATTTGATGTTAATATTAGTGCACCGCTTAATTCTTTTATTTTCAACTGCAGCGTTGCCAACTCTTTCATTACAGTTTGCTCATAGACTTTTGCCTCATCTAAATGAGCACGAACCTCGGTATCAATATTTCTAAGTTCAGTAAACAATTTATCTTTTAAGGTCGATTGAATATTCGCCTGCACTGATTCTGATATTTCCATGATTTTTTTGAGCAGTGAAGCGGTTTTTTCTGATTGGTCTTTTGATTGAGTTGAAATCTTTTGGATAGTATCTGCAATTACCCCAAGCGCCGCACCTTCCGAGCCAGTGTGAGCCGCTTTAATACTTGCGTTTACGGCAATTAGTTCTATCTCGCTTCCGATTTCTTCTATCTCATAAATGAATGTGCTTAGATACTGCGAAGTATTAACTACATCCTTAATTGATTCTGAAAGTTCAACGGATATTTGATTACATTTTTTCAACTCTACATCAACTTCTCCCATGTAGCGGACTAAATCAAGTAAGAACTTTATAGAAGATGCATCTTCAGAGCCTATAATAGCAAGCGTATTATAGAACATACTTTCAACATTAGAGCCGATTGCCTGAAGATTTTCAATTAAATCATTGACGGCACCGCAGAATATTCGGTTTGAGTTATGCAACTGGGCAATTTGCAACTTCCCGACTCTTTGTAGCAAAATAATTTTCTGCTCGTCATTTTCATTATTGTCTAGTTCTTCAAGCAATTCAGCAAAAGCTGTGTCGACATGTTCAAGTTGCTGTCTGGTAATATCATGAAACTGGATATTGCTAACTACCGCGTTCATATTCGAAGCAATATTTGAACTGTCTTCTTTTATTAATACTATTTTACTGGCATACACTTCATATTTATCAGATAGAAGTGTTAAGCAGTTCTCAATTTTCGATAGGATATCTTTTGTCGAAATATTTTCCCGTTGAGAGAACTCTTTAATCTTATCATTTACCTGCTGAATAAACTGCGCAAGTTTTTTTATGCTATCTTTTATTACGCCAGTTTTTTCCTGCACTATACCCGAAAGTTTCTCAACATTTGTAGCAATAACTTCAAAGGAATTATTTTCAGTGAATATTCTAATTGATTCAATACGGGTGGATATACTGAGCATTTTAAGATGTTTGATAATTCTTTTGTAACCGCTTAGGTCTTCATCTAACTGTTGTAGGATGGTAAGAGTGGTTGCAAGAACTGTTTCGCTTTTCTTAAGTTCTTCTTCAAAGTGTACTAAATATGAGTTGATTTTTTCCGACATCATTTCGATTTGCCGGTTGCTTTTGGTGAGTAATTCTGTTGAAAACGAATCAGCTATTTTTGTGCTGCTGCTATGAATAACCTTTGAGCTGGAATAAAATCCCTGAAGTTTTTGACCTATCTCAATAAACTCAGATTCGGTTCCATGAATAATATCATTCAAAATTGATTGAACACGCGCTAAAACTGAGCCGGATTGCTCTAAGTTATTGCTCTCGTGATGATTATTTAGCACAAATTACTACTTTCAAAGTTGTCCTATTTAGTATAGATTCAAAATAATGGTACTCTTTGAAGTATTATCGATTATTTAAGGAAGGTTTTTAATGGATAGAAGTGGGTATATTGAGGTACTATAAATGGTTATATTAGTTGCTGTTAGCAACTATTCTAAGGGGGCGTCAGATTGTTAGTAATCGCATAGTTTACTAACTCAGCTGTGTTTTTCATTTTTAGTTTATGCAGAATATTCTTACGGTGCTTGCTTACCGTGAAATAACTTATAAATAATTTGTCCGCTATTTCCTGACTAGTCATTCCTTTTGCAATCAACTTTATAATTTCTATTTCGCGAAATGTCAGGAATACCCTCTCGCCTTTTTCATTCTTGATATTGTCAGTTGATTCCTTTCTTAAGTCAGAAAGCAGTGCTTTGGATGCAATTTCATTTACATACTGCTTGCCTTCTGCAATTGTATTAATTGCATCAAAGAAGTCACTCATATTTGCCATCTTGTTAAGATATCCATCAGCCCCCGCGCTGAATGAATCAAGAATGTATCTTTCCGCTTCATACATCGAAAGAACCAAAACTCTTACAGGAAGTTTTTTCTGCCTGATACTCTTCAAAACTTCTAAGCCATTTAACTGCGGCATATTTATGTCAAGTATCAAAACATCAGGATTCAACTCTTCTACCAACTTCAAGGCAGTTGCGCCGTTATCCGCCTCTCCTATTATTTCGTAGTTTGACTCGGTGGTCAACAAAGTTTTCAAACCATCCCTAAGGATAGTGTGGTCGTCCGCCAAAAGTATTTTAATTTTTTTCATAAACCTTGGTTAATGGGAATTCAACAGTTATTGTTGTGCCCTTGCCGGGAGATGAATCAATTGTAAAATTTCCTCCGAAAATCTCGGCACGACCTTTCATGTTTAATAACCCAAATGACCTGTTTACCCGATGCGCTTCTGGAACAGGTATAAATCCTATACCATTATCGATAATTTGCAGAATTAAGTTTAGTTCATTTTCATAAATGCTTATAATCGCCAAGCCTGCCTTTGAATGCTTTAGTATATTATTCATTGCTTCTTGAATAATACGATAAATATGTAAATGAAAGTTCTTGCTGACTTTTTTTCCTGAAATCTCAGGTTCAAACTTAACTTTAATATTATTTTCTCTTGAAAACTGCGAAAGCATTAACCCGATTGAGTCCGATAAATTCTCAGTATCCACTACCACAGGATGAATTGAATAGATAATATCCTTTAAACCAAAACCCGCTGCTAATATGTTGCTTTTGACTTTGCTCAACAGTTCGTCATTTGACTTATTAACTTTTTCATAGACTTCTAAATTGAACTTGGCAGCAGAAAGTATCTGCCCGATTCCATCATGCAGGTCACGGGATATTCTCTGCCTCTCGTCCTCAATACTTTGAAATATCATTGAGGAAACTGCTTTCTTCTCAATCAATTCATTTCCAAACTCCTTAGCCTTATAGTGCTCAGTAAGGTCTTCAACTATATTTACAATTTGAGAGATGGAACCGTCACTGCTGCTTAGAGAGTAATACCGGAGCAATAAGACGCTGGCATGTTCCTCCGGCGTTTCGCCATCTAACCTCTCAAAAAATAACGCTGGTGTGGAATAAGAACCACCAAATCGCAGAAGGTCAGAAATATAATTCTTCAGTCCATAAACCATCAAGTATTCATCAGCGAGTATATCAATCGGCTCTTCAGGATTTTTTGCAGTAAGGGGAGATAATTTAATTTTAGCAACAACATTCTGATAAGTTAACTTACCAGAAGAATCAAATGTCCGGATTGCCAGGGGCGATTCATCTATCAAAGTTTTAATTTCTATTCCACGCTCTTCAAAACGCAGTTCCAATTGCTCTTTTGCTTTGCGAAGGTCTTCTTCTATTTTTTTTCTGTCGGTTATATCCCTGACTATCAGTGTGTAATATCTTTGGTCGTCAACATTCCATTGTGCAAATGATATTTCCGCAGGGAAAGTAGTACCGTCTTTTTTTCTGGCATCTATTTCGATATATTCGCTCTTTAATGACTTACTGGTATTCAAAAACCTTTTGGAGCCTGTTTCAAAATGATTAACAAATGTATCGGGTAATATCTTTTTCAAATGCTCTCCGATTAACTCATCTTCCTCATGCTGAAACTGGTCAACTGCTTTTGGATTTAGCGATATGATATAACCATCTTCGTTGAGTGTCAGCACTGTATCTGTAGCAGTAAGTATAAGCGTGCGGTACTTTAATTCACTAAGATATAGTTCCCGCTCCATCTTGTTTTTATATAAAGCGATTTCCATAAGATTAAACAAATCCTTGAAATCGATTGGCTTGGTGATGTAGCCGTAAGGTTCTGAAATTTTTGCCCTTTGTATTGTGGTGTCATCAATACTGGCAGTGAGAAATATTACCGGGATGTTGTAAAGCGACTTGACTTGTTTTGCTGCACGGATTCCATCCATTCCCCCTCTTAAATTAATATCCATCAGAATGATATCGGGTCTGTCTTTTTTTATTGTGAGGAAAAGCGAATCACCGTTATTTGTTATACCTATTACTTCATAGCCTTCGAGCAGTAATCTTGCTTTTAAATTTGCAGCAACAATTACCTCATCTTCAACAATGAAAACTTTTCCTTTTGACTCAGTCATATCTTTGCTGCAAATTTTGATTTTGTGATATTAGTTCTTTTCAAGAATTTCTTTAGTTTTTTCAAGTAGCTCTGCACGAGTATAAGGCTTTGGCAGTTTGTATTTGAATACTTCGTTTATCTTCTGCTCCATTTCGTAAGTTAACGAAAAAGCACTGATAGCTATAATAGGAACATTTTCATATCCCGCCTTTGCTCTTATCAATCCCGCAGTTTCAATTCCATCAGGGCCTTTACCAAGATTAATATCTAAATAAATAATTTTGAATTTTCTGCTTTCTATTAAAGCTAAAGCCTCCTCGCAATTGCGGGCAATAACGGGTTCGTAATTTAACTTCAAAGCCATTGATGTAAACATCGCATTCACATAATTATCCTCGATAATTAATACTGCTTCTTTTGGGGAAGTATTTTCCGGTTTTTCCTGAATGTTCAATGTGTGGTTTCTATCTGATAAAAACAAAAATTTAATAAACTGTTATAAATATATAATTCTAACTAACAACTTCAAAGAAGTGATTTGTGTGGATTATTGTTTCAAACTCTGCAATTCGCTATCTTTGTAATTGATTTTTAACTTAATATAGAACACAAATACAAATTATGATTAAAGCAATACTTTTTGACTTAGACGGGGTTATAGTTGATTCCTTACACTTCCATTATCTAGCCTGGAACGAGATGTTCAAGCGCAGAGGCGGAAGCATTTCTGAGATGAGCGTTCTTATGACAGAAGGCATGAACTCCTTTGAAATACTCCCCCAAATGATGAAAGAAGCAGGAGTGCATATTCCCGATGCTGAAATTCCAATCTTTGTTGAAGAAAAAAGAGCTCTTTTCAGAGAAATTGCGCAGTTAACATATTATCCTAATGCATTTGAGACCATTGCAGAACTAAGAACACGCGGATATATCACAGCTTTGGTTACCGCATGCGCACGAAAAAACATGGAGAAATCTGTCAACACCGAACGGCAGAAACTTTTTGACTTTATTATCAGCGGCGATGATATCCCAAGAGCAAAACCAAATCCTGACCCATATTTAACCGCACAGAAAAAACTGGGGCTTGAAGTTTCAGAATGTGTAGTTATCGAGAATGCTCCTCTAGGTGTTGAATCAGCAAAAAATGCAGGCATGATTTGCATCGGGGTTGAATCAACTTTAGGACGGGAGTATCTTACGAAAGCAGATTTCATCGTAAATGAGATTCAGGAAATTATAGGATTTTTCCCTGTACTCAGACGGTAAGAATAAATCAGTTAGTCAATGATACTCACACAAATCAGTATTTCAGAGCGATTCATTTTTCATAAAGTTGAATCGCTCTTTTTTTCTTCGTATGAATTATTTCTACAAATGAATCCCGGTTTATATTCTTCAGTTTTAATAGAATCAGCATCAGAATGAACGAAGGATTTTTCGAACCTTTTCGTCTTTCACTGCAATTGGCATTTTTTACTACGCTGATTTTGTTCATCATCGGCATTCCTTTAGCTTACTATCTATCTTACTCAACTAACCGATTCAAGATTTTATTGCAGGTTATCCTCAGCATGCCCTTAGTACTTCCCCCTTCCGTGCTTGGGTTTTATTTGCTGCTGCTATTCAGTCCAAATTCATTTTTGGGTAAGATAATTACAAGTCTTTTTGATACTCAGCTAGCTTTCAGTTTTGCAGGGATACTAATAGGTTCTATAATTTTCAACTTCCCTTTCATGGTAAACTCCTTAGAAAGCGGTTTCAGTAATCTTCCATCATCACTTAGAGAGGCGTCTTACACTCTTGGCAAATCAAGTTTTACAACTCTAAGAAGAATTCTGTTGCCGAATATTAAACCTGCACTCCTCACGGGAATCTGCTTAACATTCGCACATACCATTGGCGAATTCGGAGTAATCCTGATGATTGGCGGAAGCATCCCCGGTAAAACAAGAGTGGCATCGTTAGCAGTTTACGATGAAGTTCAAGCACTTAACTTAGACCGTGCGCAGGAATACTCGCTTTATCTATTTCTATTTAGCTTTATAATTCTAACCGTGATTTACAGTATTAATAAGGATTTCTTTAAGTGGAAAAAATATTAATACAAATCAGTCTTAAAAAAACTATTTATACTTCTGAAGGCAGTTCCGTTTTGGATATCAATCTTGATATCTCCAACAAAAGCCTTATAACCCTTTTCGGCCGTTCTGGTGCGGGCAAAACAACAATACTGCGGATGATTGCGGGACTTACAAAACCCGAAAGCGGGAAAATTATTTTTGATGATAGTGTTTGGTTTGAGAGCGCAACAAAAACAAATATTAAACCACAGTTCAGGGATTTAGGTTTTGTTTTTCAGGACTATGCACTTTTCCCAAATATGACTGTCCGCGAACATTTGAATTATGCACAGAGTATCAAGGATGATAACTATATTTCAGAATTGATGGAAACATTTGGGTTGAATTCATTCGAATCCAAAAAGCCTCAGTTTCTTTCAGGAGGACAAAAGCAGAAACTATCGCTTGCGCGAGCACTTGCCCGTAAACCGAAGTTGCTGTTACTGGATGAACCACTTTCTGCACTTGATAACGAATCAAGGATAAATCTGCAGGAAGAAATACTTAAAGCACACAGATTGTTTTCGACTGCTACAATATTGGTCAGTCACGACTTGGACGAAATCTCCAGACTTTCTGATAAGGTTTACAATTTAGAAAACGGTACTTTAACCGAAGGTAATGTTTAACTGTGGGCAAAAGAATTAAGTGCACTGAGCCTGTTATTTCTTTATGCAAAAGTAATTAAATCCATTGACACTCAAATTCATAATTTGATTAACTTCGAAATATTATTATTTTTGTTAATGGTAAAACAAAGACAATTTCCCATTCAGGGAATAATAGACTAAACCTTAAGCAGAATTTGGCTAAAGCCCAAGTTCTTGCTCGCTGAGGTGCACCGGTTTGAAAGCCGGAGTTATTAAATTCCTATAATAAATAACCACGGCACTTTAGGCCGTGGAATTTATAGAACATTAGACAATGGGCTTTAGCCCAAATTGTGTAACATAACTTATTTAATTGAATTGCAAATTTAATCCGGAGATAATATGACAAATCAAATCATTGGACATTTAGAAATACCCTCTTTAGACTTAGAAAAAGCAAAAGACTTTTTTGCAAATGTTTTCGAATGGGACTTTAAGCCTTTCGGAAAAGGATACTATTTATATAATTCCCGTTCAGGAATGACCATGGGTTTGCGTAGCGCAACCAAAATTCAGTCAGGTGACTCAACAATTTTTCACATATCCGTGAACAATATTGACGCCTACTTAGATAAAGTAAAAACAAACGGCGGTAAAGTTTACCGTGAAAAAACAGTTATTCCTGTTTACGGATGGTATGCCTTGTTCAATGACCTTGACGGCAACATCATCGGTCTGTTTGAATCACATTAACAAGTAATATCACTATGCGACTTTGTATTAATATAGACCATGTAGCAACTCTGCGTAATGCAAGAGGAGAAATGCAGCCTGACCCTGTAACCTTGGCTCTGCTATGCGAGCAGGCAGGTGCCGACGGTATCGTCGTACATCTCCGCGAAGACAGACGACACATCAAGGACCGTGATGTTAAACTATTAAGAGAATTGCTAACAACAAAGCTTGATTTAGAAATGGCAGCCACACCGGAAATAATTGCCGCTGCTTGCAATATCCTCCCTGACCTTGTGACTATCGTCCCAGAAAAACGGATGGAACTTACAACCGAGGGCGGACTTAATGTTTTAGACAACATCGAACACCTTAAAGATGCAATAAAAGAATTGCACAAGCACCGTATTGAAGTCAGTTTGTTTATTGAACCTGATATCGAACAAATTAATGCTGCATCTGATATTCAGTCGGACTTCATCGAAATACATACCGGTATTTTTGCAAATGCAGGTTCGCTTGAAGAGGAATTTGAAGAATTAGAAAAAGTCAGACTTGCAGCTAAGCATGCGAAGAAACTAGGCATGGGTGTAAATGCAGGTCACGGTCTTAATTATCAAAACATGAAAACTTTCCGCAATGTTCCTGATATTGATGAAGTCAGCATCGGGCACTCAATCATCGCGCGGGCTTTGTATGTAGGACTCCCTGCAGCAGTCAAAGAGATGTTTGAAGTAATGAAAACAAGTTAAAGTAATTGAAAGAATAGCTTAATGAAAATAATTAACGAATTTAAAGCATTTGCAATGCGCGGCAATGTTATTGACTTGGCCGTAGGTATAATCATAGGCGGCGGGTTCGGGAAGATTGTATCTTCGCTTGTCAATGATATCATCATGCCCCCTATCGGTTATCTTGTCGGAGGAATTGACTTCAAGGAATACAGCATAATGCTCCCCAAAATTCTTGATAAGAACGCAGTTCCGATTCATTACGGGTTATTTTTGAATAACCTTCTTGATTTTGCAATTGTAGCTTTCGCTATTTTCCTTTTAATTAAACTACTCAATAAATTTAAAAAAGAAGATAGCATTAAACCAAAGGAAGAACTTTCAAAGGAAGTTTTACTCTTGCAGGAAATTCGCGATTTGCTGAAAGCAAAATAACTGTATCAATTTAAAATGAAAATGGCGGCAATTGTTAATTCAACTGCCGCCATTTTTTTATAATTACTAAATCATTTCAGAAAGAAGTTCTTGCCTTGGCTGTGCTATGACAACTTTGTTAACCAATAACCCGCGCTGAGAAACCACATAAGCACCTGCTTCAACTGCGCTTGTAACTGCCGCAACTTCACCGGTAAGCGTTACGAAAGCCTTTCCGCCTAATGCCATTGCCAACCTGATTTCAATCAACTTAACCTTTGCTGATTTCACTGCTGCGTCCGCTGCTTCTATCAATGATGCAACTGAGAATGACTCAATTATTCCAAGCGCTTCAAGTGTTTGAACACCTGTCTGCCCTGCTATTGCGGGGAAAATATCCGGATGAACATTTGGTATAACAAACGAATCTATTACGCTGAAGCCGATTGTTTCGATTGCAGTTTCAACCGCTGAGCGGACTGCCGCCACATCGCCGCCGATAAGCGTCATATATTTACCCGAACAAATCGTACGCGACAATATCAATTCCACATTCGCAGTTTTTAACATTATATCTGCCGCCTGCATGCCTGAAGCAATACTTGTCATTTCTATTAAACCTATTGAATTTTTCTGCATTCTAAATATCCTTTATGCCTTAATTCTTACAAAATCTTCTGTAACTTGAGTAACTACCCCGTCTATTGAAGCATGAATTGGTGTACCTAATTTATCTGCAGGCGGTGCGGCAATCTGCTGACCTCTGCTGACTTTATCACCAATCGAAACTGAGGCGATAGCCTTTGCACCGATATGCTGCGACATCATCAACTTTACTTGCGCCGGAGAATATGCAATATCCTTAAATGGAGTATGCGAATCCAACTCTTTTAGTTTAAGTCGTTGAACCAACTGCTTGAGCGGCACTCTTCTTCCCTCTTTAATCGGATGAACTTTAATTTCCTTAGATTGTTTATACTTCATGCCGATTTTACGCATGTCAGTTTTGGCCTGGTCGCAGGCTTCTTTAGGATATAAATCTTCAGGGCAGGCATAGAGTGTGCACAGTCCGCATGAACAGCATAGTTCAGCATATTGATTCCAAAGTTCTTTGCCTGAAGAAGTGAAACCAAGAGAGCGCATCACTTTGTGAGGTTGAACATCATATCCCAACAAATACCTTGGACAAAATTCTGTACAGTAACTGCACTGGTCGCAGGCTGATTTTCCGATTCTTGCCCAGTTTGCAGGGGGTTGATTTTTTCTTTTAATAAGATAGTGGTCCATCGGAAGTACAATTAGTCCCCCGGTAGTCTTTGTAACAACTTCATCTAAATCAAAACTGAGTTTTCCCATCATTACTCCGCCGATAAAAAAACCGAAATCCTTAACAGTTACACCGCCGGCAATCTCGATAAGTTCACGAAAAGTTGTTCCGACAGGAATCCAAAATGAGCATGGATTTTTTACTGCCCCGGCGACGCATACATACTTATTAATAACGGGTTTGCCCTCATTAGCCTGCGAAACATTGTATAACGATTCAACATTATTCACAACACATCCAACATCAAGAGGAAGACCTGCTGCGGGAATCAGTCTTTTTGTTGCGGCATAAACTAATTCAAACTCATCGCCTGCGGGATAGAAATCACCAAGAGTAGTAAGAGTAATCTTAGTTCCCTTTATGTATTTTTCAACTTCCTTGATAGCTTTTTCATTCTTTTCTTTGATGCCGAAGAAGCCCTGCTTAGCGCCTGTTGACTCCATCATAATTTTCATTCCATCAACAATCTTTGATGCGTACTGAATCATGAACTCATAGTCTTTATGAATCAGCGGCTCGCACTCTGCACCGTTAGCAAGTACAAATTCAACTTTGGAATCGCTCTTAACATATGTAGGGAAACCTGCTCCGCCAGCGCCTACAACGCCCGCGGACTTTATTTTTTCAACAAAACTCATTATCATTTACCTGATACTAAAATATTTATTCTTAAAGCATTATAATAAGGAGAAAATTGAAATATTTAGAGGAAATTATGAATGGGGTAGAAAATTTGGGCTTAAAGAATTTTTATCAATCGGCTTACTACTGTTTCGGATTGATAATATCCTTAGCTTTTTCATTTATCAAATTCGAGATATGACCAACAAATACTTCCATCTGCTCATAATATTCTTGTATTTGTAATTTTGTTAAAAACACAAAGTCATGATAATCGGAGGCTATTCTTTTGCTGTAACTCTCATCCAAAATTTTAGCAATTTCAATTGGCCATTCCGGTTTTTACATAATTTTTATTGAAATACCCAATTAGCTGCCGATGTTTAGAAGATGAAAAGTTTTCCAGTAGGAGAAGTGAACTAACTATATAAAACCCAGCATAATAAACACGGTTCATAGCGGTGGAAAGCATTCCGCTTTTAAGAAGTTTAGGCACTTCTTCCAAAGCCTCAAGGGACTTATCACGACGATAATTTACATAATCAAGAAAAGCAGGGTGCTCCATCAAACATGCACGCCGTATGAAAGAACATTTTTGATAAACGGCATCTGGTCATATTTTGAGTATACTTCATGATATGAGAAGTACTTCACATCAAATTGAATATCATTGCTAATCCCATAGCTAAATACATGCGAAAACATTTCTGACTCAGTCTGCCAAGTGATTTTCTCAGAAGTAATAACCAGTAAATCGAAATCAGAATCCTGTTTGTCCGAATATATTTTTGAGCCGTAGCAGATAATCTCTTTTATTATCTCTCCAAAATTAGCAGAAAGAATTTCCTTTACT
>CAIWTC010000228.1 GCA_903915485.1 uncultured Ignavibacteriales bacterium
ATAGCATCAGTTACGACAGATTTTGATGGGTCGCTCCGAAGCGGATTATCTCCGGTAGACATAGGGGCAGATGCAGGTAACTTTACAAGCAGCGGTGATATATATCCCCCGTCAATCAGTTTTACAATTCTTGGTAATGATGCCCCGTCTAATAGAGTGCTGACAAACTTTGCTGATATTCAGGATAATACAGGAATCTCATCAGGAGTGAATGCCCCAAGATTATACTTTAAGCGCGGCATTGATAATGATGCTTTTATTGGGAACACATCTTCCGAAAACGGATGGAAATATGTCACAGGAACATCATTAAATCCCTACAGTTTTACGATTGATTATTCTCTGCTTTACGGTGGCGCCACAATTAAAACCGGAGAATTGATTCAGTACTTTGTTGTTGCCCAGGATGATGCCGGCAATTTTACTTCTTTACCGGCAGGAGCAACTGCTGGTTCCACACCTCCGGTATCCCACATCACAAAAAAACCGGATTCACCTTATGGATATTATATTACCGGTGCATTATCAGGTTCATATAACATAGGGACAGGCCAAATATATAAATCTTTAACGGGTGCTGCAGATGGAATTTTTGCAGCAGTAAATGCTGCCACAATTACCGATAACCTTATTATAAATGTTGTTTCGGATATCACAGAAAGTGGAGAAATTGCTCTCAACCAATTGTCAGAATCCGGTTCCGGCGGATATTCTTTAACTGTTCAGCCGTCGAATGCAACATTAAAAAACATCTCCGGGAATTATTATGGAAGTCTTATCCATCTTAACGGTTCGGATAGGGTTACCGTTAACGGAAACTATAACGGGTCGGGTCAATACTTGTTTTTTTCAAACTCCTGGGTAAATGATTTTTATAATCCGGACACAACTCTTTCGGTATTCGGGTTGAATAATTCGGCAAATAACAATAACATTAAGAACTGTAAAATATATTCTAAATATTGCGGGATTTATCTTTCCAACACCGACAACACACTCATTGAAGGTAACGAAATATTTAGTGATTCTGCCGGCCTCGGTTCCGGTGACCTGCAAGGTATTTATATTTCAACCAATGCAAATGATAACCGCATTCGCCGGAATAGTATTCATGATTTTTACTACAACGATATTTGGGGTATGAGAAGCGTTGGTATTTATTACAATAATAATCGTGATACGCTTTCTGAGATTTCAAATAATATGATTTACAAAATCAAAGGTTGCGGAAGCACCGCAGATAACACATATAACCCTGCAGGCATCTATCTTAAAACTGCAGTACCTGTCAATATATACAGCAACTCTATATATATGTCGGGCAATGTGCTTGGTGCAGACAATACAAACGGTTATAGTTCTTGTATCACAATAGCATCGGGGTACACTCCCACCGGATTAGACATTAGAAATAATAATCTATATAACAGTATGGGAAGAGTCACAGGCTCAACTGCCTCACCCTTAACTTATTTAATATATTCACAGGTGGCAAATACTGCCTTTAGTTATATTGATTATAATAACTACTATTTTACAGACCAAGCTAACATAACCGAAAATATAGGATTCCTTGGGACCTCCTCCGCCACTCTTTCTGCTTGGAAGACTGCGACCGGTAAAGATGCAAACAGCAGGTCCGTGGATGCCCTATTTCATTCGCCCTCGAACTTGCATCTAGTGCCAAGTTCACCTTTAGTAAATACCGGTGTTGTAATTTCTGGTCAGACTACTGACTATGATGCCGATACCCGGAGCCTTTCTACGCCTTGCATTGGTGCTGACGAATTTACTGCTGCAACTGCATCGGTGACCGGAAATATTACTAATCCTGCTGCGCTTACCTATAGCCAACTTATCTCGACTACCGGAGCCGGCGGTGTAACAATTAACCCCTCAGCACAACTCTCCGGCAAAATGTCCGGGTACTATTATAGCTCAGGGAGAACCGGCCAACAACCGGAGTATGTTACAGCCATAGCCAATTACTATTGGGCACTTTCTACCAATATTAGTTCGTTTAATGAATCGTTACGGATTTATTTTGACAAGATTCCGGCTAACACGATAACAGATACAGCCACAATGGTGCTCCTACACCGTCCATACCAAGGAGCCTCCTGGCAAATATATTCTAATGTTGTGAAGACCACGAGCTATATCCAAGCCAATAACCTGAGCAGCTTCTCAGAGTTTACGCTTGCAAGTGTAGAAAACGCACCCCTGCCTGTTGAAATGTCAACATTCACAGCAAAGGCGCAGGGCAGGAATATACTGCTTAAATGGCGGACAGAAACAGAATTGCGCAACTATGGTTTTAATGTCGAACGAAAAAACAAAGCAGGAGTATGGGGCAAAATTGGGTTTGTTGCCGGACACGGAAATTCCAATGTTCCAAAAGATTATTCCTTCACCGACAAGAATGAACAGAGCGGAGCTGTTTGTTACCGTCTGAAACAGCTTGATGTAGACGGCAGTTACTCTTATTCAAAAGTTGTAGAAACTTTGGTAGCCATTCCTGAGCATTATGAGTTGTCCCAGAATTACCCTAATCCGTTCAATCCATCAACTACCATTGAGTTTATGCTGCCTGTCGAAGGCATGGTAAACATCACTGTTTATAATACGATAGGTCAGAAGATAACTGAATTAATGTCTGAACCAAAAGCTGCCGGTTATTATTCAGTTGTGCTTAATAATGGAGAGTTGGCATCAGGTATGTATATATATAGAATGCATGTCCGTGACGTTAACGGAAAGGAATTTACTAAAGTAAAAAAGATGCTTTTAATTAAATAAGGGAGCAGTGTAAATTAATATTTAATGAGGTGTTGAGCTATTGCTCGCACCTCATTTTTTTAAATGAAAATATTATTCTACTACGGTACATAGTAAAAATGTTTACTCTACCGAAGCTAATTTTTTAATATTTGTACAAATTTTCACCAACATATTATCCGATAGCCCTTTAGCGTTATTCAACAGGGGAATAACTATTTTTTGAAGTTTACTGTAAACCTTCAATAATTTTGAATCCTTTAAAACCAATTCACATCTAATTGATATTATTAATATATTTACACTTGAAAATTTACTTTTTAGGAAAAGATGGACACAACAGAAATAAGTAAAAGATATACCGAATTATCATCAGATTCATGCTGCCTTTCATGCGGCGGCGCACTCGACTTAAGCAAACCTCAGGAAGGCGAAGTCTGCGTTGATTTAGGATGCGGCAGAGGCAACGATGTCATTAGAATGGCTCAAATAGTGGGCGAAAAAGGTTTTGTCTATGGATTAGATATTTCTGACGGTATGCTTGAAAAGGCACAGAAGAATGCTGACAAATTTTCAATCACTAATGTTAAGTTTATTAAGTCAGAACTTGAATCACTTAAACTTCCATCTTCAGTTGCAGATTTAGTTATATCAAACTGCACAATCAATCACGCATCAAACAAGTTTGCAGTGTGGAGTGAAATTTTCAGAATATTGAAAAAGGGCGGACGGTTTGTGGTAAGCGATATCTTTTCCACTGTAGAAGTTCCTGAAGAATATCGAAATGACCCTGAAGCAGTCGCTGAATGCTGGGCAGGTTCAATCCCCAAAGCGGATTATCTAAAAGTTTTACAGGAAGCAGGATTTTCAAATATCAACATTATGGAAGAAAGTGCGCCTTATCCAAAAGGACAAATTGAAGTTTGCAGTTTCACCATAAGCGCAGTTAAAGCATCATGCTGCTGCTCAAGTAATTAACCCTAAAAAACGGAGAAAAACCATGAAATCATTAATCAAAAAAGAGCAGACCTCTTGTAAAGAAGTTGCTCAGTGCTGCGCAAAAGTCTCTAAGATTGTTGCCGGATGTCATGATTAATTAGGGTCTTTCCCTAACAAAGCTGAAATCAGAAATGGTTTCAGCTTTTTTTATGCGGATTTGTTAAAGCTATATAAATCAACCTCCCATTAACACACCAATTCATTGGTGTGGTTTCAGATCAAAATAAAACTCTATGAAACCGTTTCAACGGTTTTACTCCCTACTTGAAATTTCCAATGCTCAGATAGAGGGCCAGATAGCTTCGGTTATGCACTACTATAAAAATATAATTTATCATTATAGAATTATAAACCGTTAAAACGGTTCGATTAAGTACAAAGTTATGCAACCGGCACCTCGATAAATCGAGGTGTTAATGAAAGCGATATTCCAGATTATATACCACCTTTTATAGTGCGGATTAGCTAACATGATATATTTACCCATGAATTATTCCCCCCGCATAATATTTTTATATGTCGTATAATTACTTGAATCTTTTTTCTCATTAATTCATCATACTATATACTATGAACAATAATTTATACTTTTCGAAATACAATATTTTTAATAAGA
>CAIWTC010000229.1 GCA_903915485.1 uncultured Ignavibacteriales bacterium
ATAATGGATATTAAAATACAAAAAAATCAAAAGCTATTCATTCATTCGTTTAAGAATATCCTGAAGGTCATGCAGTTTTGGATTATGTAAAATAACCGGACTGTCTTTATCCTTGGTGATGTGAAGAGTCGGGATAACTCTTTTGCCGCCTGACCAGGCTATCACCTGCTGTGCAGCACTTTCGTTTTGGTCTATATCAATTTCAGAATATTCTATTCCTTCTTCAGCAAAAAATCGTTTCAGGTTTCGGCAGTCACCGCACCATGTAGTTGAGTAAACAGTTATTGTTGTCATATAAATTTCCTGTGTTCAATAAAGTAATTAGATTCAAATTTTGTATTTATAAATATAAGGCTTCTATTTAAACTAATGTTAAACAGAATAATAATATCTAATAATGCATAAATGTTATTGAAGGATTAGTATGAGCAAGAAAATAAGATAAAATTTTATAAAGTAAAAGCATCTTTAAGTAAAGAAAAGGTATATAAATAAGCTATTTAATCTGGGTTTCATCTACGGGAAATAGATGGTTGAGTTTATTATTGCTAAGTTTTGCAGGTAAATGCAAATCCAACACAATAATTATACCCGTCAGTATAATTATTGTGTTAATTATTGAATATTTCAATATTTACGCATAGCAAGTATGTTTTATTGGAACAACTCATATTCATGGGTTGGGGTAGGCAAGCGTGATGTGGGGACTCAACTTTACTTAGCAAATTTTTCATGGTTTGCTAAGTTCATTCAAAAGTGAGTAAATTACTGAATAGAAGCACGGACGGGGCGGCAACTCTATTTTTACTTTAATTAAAAATAGGATATTTTGGGCTTTTTAGTGACTATAAAATTATTTTCACCCACCATGGAACTATTTCCTTCTTCATAATGTTACTTTAATATCAAACAATTAATAGATACATTAATTCAAGTTAAGTATATTAATAAATAATACCTCATAAATAAAAGAAGGTTAATATGAAATCATTAAAGTCACTGGTTATTTTTTCGCTGTTGCTAACTTCCCTTTCCTTTGGACAGACAAAGTGGAGTTTTGATGTCGCTCACTCAAGTATTCAATTCCATGTAAAGCACTTGGTTATTTCCGAAGTTACAGGCGGATTCAAAGAATTTGAAGGTTCTGTTGATTCTAAGAAGAATGATGACTTCTCGGGTGCAAAAATTAATTTTACTGTTAAGACCGCAAGCGTTAATACCGAAAACTCAAAAAGAGATGAACACTTAAAATCAGAAGAATTTTTTAGTTCAGAAAAATTTCCTTTAATGAAATTTGAAGGTAAATCGATGACTAAAGTTGGCAAGAATAAATATTCATTGGTCGGTAATTTAACCATTCGCGAAGTTACTAAAGAAGTTAAATTAGATGTTGTATATAATGGTACCGTGAATGATTCATGGGGAAACACAAAATCAGGTTTTAAAATCACGGGACAATTAAACCGTTTTGACTACAACTTAAAATGGAATATGCTAGTAGAAGCAGGTTCAGTTGTAGGAAAAGAAGTAAGACTTGAATGTAATGTAGAGTTGCAAAAAGCAAAATAATTTTGTTTAAATAAATATTAAGCACGACAGAACAGAGGCTGCCTCCGTCAAAAACGGACAGCCTCTAACTTTTTATACTGATACGGCATTTCATTACCCGAAAACTCAAGGCAAACTCCTCATTTTAATTCATTTACATATTAATATTTAACAATAATTTTTGTATATATATTGTTATA
>CAIWTC010000230.1 GCA_903915485.1 uncultured Ignavibacteriales bacterium
ACCCAAACTTGATATATCTTATAAGATAGTTGACCCTGAAAGTATGTTCGATAAAAACAAAGTTGACTTTTCATCCGGGTATGAAAGTTCAAAGTATGCGTTTTATTCTGAAGCTAATCCTGATAAGAGACAGGTAATCAGCTATCACGGCGGTCTGTCGATTCAAAACAGTGAGAGCGCTCTTTGGAGATATAGGGGCGGATTTGATTTTAGAACATTAAAAGTTCAAACTGATAACTATAAGGAAAACTGTTTTTCGCTTTTTGCCTCATCGGGATTTAATACAAGTTCAGTTGAGTTTACACCGTCCGCAAAGTGGAACCTGTATTCCGATTATGACTCAGTTTTGACAAGAACACATAAATCTATTTTGTTTCTCTCTACTCCTACAAGGATAACTGTTTCAGATGTATTGGGAATAAATGCCTCGGCAAATCTCGCATTGTCCGATTCAATAAAAAAAGTTTATCCGAATGTTGAACTTAACTTAAAACTTCAATCATTTTTATCTTTTACCGCAGGATATGCAAGGCAATATAAGATATATGATTTCGGCGGATATCTTGAGAATAACAAATTTGTTTCGTTCAAAGGAGTCACTCCTTCGTTGTTTGATGCAGGAAGTATCTTTAAGGTTAGCTTTACGCTAGAATCTGCAAAAGTTTACGACCTTACGCTTGGATTTGAGAACGGAACTTCCGACAATTATTTGTACTATGTCCCCGGCACTGCAGGCAGGTTCAATGCTAAAACATTGAAGGCTGATGTCTTTAATCTTTTTGCAGATCTGAGAGTTCATCCTTCTGAATACGGTTATCTTATAAGTCAACTCAAATTAAACTCAATCAAAGATACATCAGGTAATTATATCCCTAACAATCCCGTGTTTTCATACTATGCTGCCTACGGGTATGTTTTGCAGGAGGGGATAACTCTTAAGGCCGGGACTTTGTTCCTCGGGAAACGATATACAACATTAGATAACTTAGAATCCTTGCCATATTATTTTTCACTGTTTTGTGAATTGGGATATTCTTTTTCCAGAGAATTTTTATTATCTGCAAAAATTGATAACTTGCTGAACAGAAAAAATTATCTTCTTAAAGGATATCAGGATAGGCAGATGACTTTTGAACTAGGTTTGGCTTTCCAATGGTAGATTTTATAAATTAAAATATTAAATAAATGTTAATAAGAGCTGACATAATAAATCAATTAGCCGAAAGAGCCGGTATTCCTCAAGCAGAGGCAGCTCAATTTATGGAGGTATTACTCTTTAAGTTGTCGGAGCTTCTTTTTGAAGGTGATTCTTTTTCCATTCGTGGAATTGGTAAGTTTGCAATTTCTCCACGGAAAAATTTAACCCGCCCAAATATAGTTTCGGGGAAGATTTTAGTATTTACACCTGAAGGTTCTTCGCAGAACTTAACATTCAGTGCCCCTAATTCTATATATACTCCAAGTAGTGAAACCGATAACATCTTCTCGATGAATATGTCAAGAAAATTTATTCCTGTAAGGGGTAATCCGCTTACTGAGGATGAGATGCCTCAGCCTTCAGATAACATTAAAAAATTAATTGACCAGAGGGCAGAGCATATTTTAAATGATGGAACCTTTCAAAAATCATCAAGAGAAGTTGAGCCTAATTTGAATCTTTCCGATGAAACTGACAAGAACGAAACACCGTTTCACTTTGGACCTCCTGAATTGGAAGTGATGAAAAAACAAGATACCACAGAATCGGTATGGGGTTTCGGTGATGATTGGAAGAAGGAATACGAAGAGGATATCCTATTGGATTCAGCGGATGAAAACGGACTAAGCGGCGATTTTGAAGTTCATCTGACAGATGAACCTGAAGTACCTGAGTGGAGTTTTGGGAATGAAGCAAATAAAAATACTGATTCTAAAGAAAAGCAAAAACCTGAAACAAAAGAATTTGATATAGATTCATTTGCCCCTGTTAAATCTATGACAAGAGAATTGGAAATTGATATTTCAGAATTTGATTCAGATGATACTTTTGATGATGACGATAACAATTATGAAGATGATATTGTTCCTGAAGATTTCGACGCCTTGTTCAAGAAGTCGCTGGCTGAAAATGTGATGAGCGTAACTCCGGAAGAGATAGAGCACATTAATAGTAAAGAGTTTTCTATTAGTAATAATAGTCTTGATGCCTTCACAGAAGAAGAGGCGGACGATGCATTCTCAGGTGATGGCGCTGCTGCAATTGATTTGCGCGGTGATAAACTCTCTACTCGTGTAACCCCGGATGATTCATTTGAGTTCAGTGGTGTACGCGATACCATAGAGCTAAAGAGCGCCCCCAAGAGTAAAAGTTATTTGATATATTATGCGCTGTCGTTTATTCTTTTGACTGTTGCAGGTGCTTTAGTATATGTTAAACTTTATGGTGTACCTCCGATAGCAGAAAAGTATTTAAGTAAGAAACCCGCTGAGCATGTATTCAAGCCGAGTACTGTTGCAATTGAAAGAGACTACGCGTTTCCTGTTTCCTATCCTTACGAAAAAACAGAGGCTATTCTTAAAGCTCAGCCGATTGAAAAAGGTAAAGAAAATATTAATGCTTCAGTAGATGATGCAAAACTGAAAGCAGAAGAGCAAAAGAAAATCGAAGCAGACAAAAACGAAAAGAAAATTGCTGAACAGAAAAAAATTGAAGCCGATAAAAAGGCTGCCGAAGAAGCTAAATTAAAAGAGCAGAAAAAGAAAAAGGAAGAACCTAAAGCC
>CAIWTC010000231.1 GCA_903915485.1 uncultured Ignavibacteriales bacterium
GAAGACCCGATGAAGGGTGAGAGTATTGTTGCAGCATCAAAGGGTGTGCATGCGGAAGTAATTAAGATGCTAAATTAATTATGAGTTATTAATTATAAAGTCGATATTTTTTTAACAGACTATGTTGAAAATATTAAGCCTGTAATAAAACATTATTACTATTTCAATCCCAATCTAAATATCAATTTTTAATTGCTCGACTTCTACTTCTTGCGACTTAAGAATATCAATCCTATCATGGTACAGTCGTCCTATCACAGCACCGAACACAAAAACCGTCGCTGAATAGTAAAGCCAAAATGCAACTATAACTATCAAAGCGTAAGCGCCGTATATTTTATTATATGTCGCCATGTGATAGAGATAATAACCGAACCCTTGTTTTGCCGCTTCCCACAATAATGCCGCCCATACAGCGCCGATAAACACAGCGCGCTTTCTTATTTTTCGCGTCGGCACAAAATGATATATCATGCTGAATAAGAACAACATCATCACAAAAGAAAATCCAAGCGTAAAAAGCTTTTCAAACGCCTTATGCTTCAGGAAACTTACATTAATAGACCACTCTGCTAATGTGCTTATCATTTCATTAGATAGTCCGCGGAGCGCATCAATCATAGGCAGGACCAGCGAGGACACAAACAGCATGATAACCGCGGCAAGTATCAGCACCAAATCTCTAAGTTTGCCGAGAAAGAAATTTACATCTTCCCTTGTTCCAAAAATATCATTTAGAATTGTACGGATGCTTGTCGAAAAACCGCTCGCCGTAAAAACCAAACCAAGTAAACCGATTATACCCGCATAATTCTTGAACGCAATAACTTCTCTGATTCTCTTTGTAAGGACTGCCTTAACAAAAGCAGACACATCTTCATAAGGAATCATAGTATCAATAAAAGTATTAACCTGCACGGCAACTGTGCTCGAACTCAGAAAATTTCCGAGCGCCCAGAAGAGAATCAATATAAAAGGAATAATGCAAAGCAGTATTGAAAACGCTAAGCCGCCGCCGAATAGAAAAATATGATGCTCATCTAAGCTTCGCCACAATCCTAAAGAATAGTACTTAATAGAATCCCAAGCAGCACGCATTCTTTTCGAAATCGAAAAAAGCAATACGGCTTTTCTACGGTAGTATCTATACAAACTATTAAATTTTCCGCTCAACTAATGCTTTCAGTATTAAATAAAATTATAAATCTATTAAGCCGGCAACTCATGCGAGAGGCAGTGTAGTGTGCCCAAACCCCAAATCAAATCAACTGCCGATACTCCGCATACTTTCCGTGTCGGAAACAAATCAGCAATTATTCCTAAAGCAATTCTGTCATTTACATCATTGAAAGTAGGAACAATAACCGTGCTGTTGGCAATATAAAAATTTGCATAGCTCGCGGGGACTCTTAATCCGTCAAACACAATCGGCTTCGGCATAGGAAGTGAAACTATTTCCGGCTTAGCACCATTTTCAAGTACTGCCGACTGAAGCCGCTCATAATTATCTTCGAGCAGTTTGTAATTTTCTTCTTTAGTATCAGACTCGCGGCAAGTCAGTATTGTTGTTTCATTTACAAACCTAGTTATGTCATCAACATGACCGTGAGTGTCATCTCCGACAATTCCTTTGCTCAGCCAAATAATGTTTTTAACACCGAGGTACTGCTTGAACATTTTTAGATAATCATCTTTAGTGAAACCTTCATTGCGAATCTGCTTCTTCAAGTCAAGCATACACTCTTCAGTTGTTATCAGCGTTCCTTTGCCGTTAACATCAATCGCTCCACCTTCTAAAGTAACTTTCCGATTCTGATAAACTGCTTCTTCATAATTCATCGCAAGTTTTTTTGCAAGAAACTTGGGGAGTTTTTCATCTTTTTTGTAATTGTCGTATTTAGCCCAA
>CAIWTC010000232.1 GCA_903915485.1 uncultured Ignavibacteriales bacterium
GTCCAGAGAACGCTTGATGAAAGGCATCACAAAAAAAAGAGTTTTAATTTTTTTGCTTTTGATAGCACTCGGTGTTGTAATAATACTTGTCCACCCTATAACAGTAAGAATAATAGGCGTGGTTCTATTTATTATGACATTAGGGCTATTAATATTTAGCCGCAATCCAGATGAAATTTTAGACAGTCATATTGGTGAACCAATAATTGGACCCGTTAGGGTTAATGCACCAATTGAAACCGAAGACGGAATAAAGTACAGTCACGGTGAGGAGGAGTTTATTGTCAAATCTGCAACAACGCGGCGGATTCAAACTACAGATCGCATCTCTGAATTAGAGGATGTTAAGGGGAAGTATGATGAGATTGCTTCTGAATCTTTACCGTTGGAGCAAAACGGAAAAGAGCAGTTAAATTTTGCACTCGAAAAACTTCTATCAATAATTAAATTTGTATTTGCAGCGCATTCCGTTATAATGTTCTGGTACAACAAAAAAAGCGCAAAACTGTCTATCGCAAGGTATGTCAGCGTATCCGAACACATACTCGTCAACACCAAATTTGATGTAGAAGATGACCTTATCAGTCAAGTTGTTCTAAAAGGCGAACCATCATACTTCAACAGTTTAGCCCAGAATGCTGAAACCGACAACATAAGATATTACTCAGAACCACAAGGAATAAGAAGCGCAATAGGTGTTCCGATTTATTATAATGACCAACTTATTGCCTCACTTGTAGTAGATTCTAAAGAGTCTGATGGGTATGGAGTTGAAACAGTTTATGAACTTGGTCGATTTGTACGCCTAATAACTATACTGCTTAATTTATTTGAAGAGCGATACACTGAGTCAATTTCAGGCAGGCGTCTAAAAGGCGCAATGCAGTTCATGACTCCTATTAATTCAATTAAAAATGAAAAAGATATTTTCCGAATAGTCAAAGAAAGCCTCTCTTATATGGTTGACTTTGATGCATTTGCCTTTGTGTACTATAATGAAGATTTAGATAACTATTCCATAACTGATATTCAGCATAATGTGAAATTGCAATATGTTGGTGAAGGGTTGGAAGTTGAAATTAAAAATACACTTGTCGGAAAAGCAATCCATGGCAAAAGCCATGTTCTTGTTGATGATATGTCAATGATATCGCAAAAAAGATTTAACCCGATTGAAGATGTAACTTTTGACGGGTCTTTCTTGTGTATACCGCTTGTTTATCAGAACAATGTATACGGTGCGTTGTGTTTTGATAATTTGAGAAAACACAGTTACGGAAAAGATGATTTAACTTATACAAAAAGCATTGCTTCAGTATTAAGCTTTATGTTGTATTCTTATACTATTCAGAAAACATTGAAAAGTCACGGAGCATTTGATTTCGATACGAATCTATTGAACCGTAAAATGTTTAGAAAATTATTAGCGATGGAATTAGAGAAGAACAATATAATCTCGATTCCTTCAACACTACTGTTGCTGAGAGTAGATGATTTTGCAGAGCAGGAAAATCTATTTGATGAAAGTCCTCTCCTGACTGTAGTACAAACAATATCAGATTTGTTGGAGAAGGAATCGCCTTCGACAGCATTAAAGGCCCGAATTTCCGAATCAATCATAGCGGTGCATTATTTTAATGTTACTGCAAATGATATGTATTTGGTAGCAGATAAACTTAGACAAAGAATAGCCCGGATGAGTTTTTCAACACTCCCCGGCAAGACTTCATTTACTGTATCGATAGGAATTGCTTCATGCACCGGAAGAACATCTCTTGACGAAGTATTCGAGAATGCTCAACTAGCTTTGGAGTGGGCAATTAAAGATGGCGGTAATAAAGTCACTAACATGAATTAGGAGGCTCTTATTAATAATTTTTATATCATAGTTCTTGACGGTGTAGGGATAGGTGAACTTCCCGATGCTGCTGATTACTATGATTCAGGAAGTTCTACACTTTACAATATTTCAAAAACTGTAAAAGGCTTAACATTGCCGAATCTCAAATCTATGGGACTAGGTAATATAGGTGAAATAATTGGCGTTGACCCTGTTTCGTTTCCAACTGCTTCTTATGGTAAACTTGCGGAAGCATCAAAAGGAAAGGATTCAACTACCGGACACTGGGAACTTGGAGGAATTAAAGTCGACACTGATTTCTCATATTACCCAACAGGCTTTCCAAGAGATTTGCTTGAAAGATTTCTTGATTTGACCGGATGCAAAGGTTACTTAGGTAACAAGGCGGCCTCAGGTACTGAAATAATTAAAGAACTTGGTGACGACCACTTGCGAACAAAATTTCCTATTCTTTATACCTCTGCAGATTCAGTGTTTCAAATTGCGGCACATGAAGATGTTATCCCGTTGGAAAAGCTATATGAAATTTGCCGAATCACTCGCGAGCAGGTGTTAGATTTCCCGCATATAATAGGAAGAGTAATAGCAAGGCCGTTTGCCGGAAAAACCGGAGAATTTAAGCGGACAACAAACCGAAGAGATTTTTCTTTAGACCCACCTGCAGCAACGATATTAGATTTTCTTTATGATGCAAAGATTCCGACTATTTCGGTAGGAAAAATAAGTGAATTATTTAATCACCGAGGAATTTCCAAAAAAGAAACGTCTAAATCAAATGCGGAAGGATGTAATATCCTTTTGAGATTAGCGGAAACCGAAAAAAACAGCTTAGTATTTGTAAACTTAGTAGATTTTGATGTATACTTCGGTCATCGCAATGACCCCAAGGGGTTTGCGGATGCATTAAAGTATTTCGATAATTTTCTACCAAAGTTTTTAGAAAAAATTGATGAAACAGATGCCGTAATAATAACTGCTGACCATGGAAACGACCCAACTACACCAAGCACTGACCATAGCCGGGAGTATGTTCCGGTTCTTTTCTACCAGCAAGGAAAATTCGGAAAGAATCTTGGAACAAGAAAAACTTTTTCCGATGTTGGCAGAACTGTAGCTGATTTTTTTAAGGTACAAACGGATTTGTGTGGAACTTCATTTTTATGATAGTGCTCAAATAAGAGAAAATAAATTATGATATTAGGAAAAGTAATTGGGTCAGTTTGGTCCACAAAAAAAGACGAGAGTTTAGTTGGTTCAAAGATTCTTATAGTTCGTCAGTTAGATTTGGAATATAAGGAAATGAACAACTTTACGATTGCGGTGGACAGCGTAGGCGCGGGTGAAGGTGAAATTGTTCTTGTGGCAACAGGAAGTTCGGCAAGGCAAACGCACATTTCAAAAAACAAGCCTATTGATGCGGTGATAATGGCTATAGTAGACAAGTTGGATGTACAGAAAGGTTCGGATTAAATATCTTGAATCTAAGGTATAAATTGCCTATTTTTGCATTCCGCAAATTTTGGAGATTTTTGTAATGTTCATGGCAAAGGTTATTGGTAACATTTGGGCTACCAAGAAAGATGAATCATTACAAAACATGAAGATGATGCTAATTCAGCCAATAAATGGTGATAAAGAAAAGGTCGGCGAACCAATAACTGCAATTGATACGGTAGGCGCAGGTGCAGGTGAGTTTGTGCTTTATATTACCGCGGCAGAGGCAGTAATTCCTCTTCCGGTAAATTTAGCTCCTGTTGATGCCTCAATTGTAGGCATAATAGATTCGATATATGTAGGATAATAATTTTTAAGGAACAGTAAGTTGAGAATAACAAAACAATATACAAATCGTGAAAGTCAATCATTAGATAAGTATTTACAGGAAATTGGTAAAGTAGAATTATTAACTCCTGATCAGGAGATAAGTTTAGCTATTAAAATTAAAAAAGGGGATCAATACGCATTGGAGGCGTTGACCAAAGCAAATCTTCGATTTGTTGTCAGCGTGGCCAAACAGTATCAAAATCAGGGATTATCACTGGGCGATTTGATAAATGAAGGAAACCTGGGATTGATCAAAGCGGCAAAGCGTTTTGATGAGACACGAGGATTTAAGTTTATCTCATACGCAGTGTGGTGGATTCGTCAATCAATTTTACAGGCATTAGCAGAGCAGTCAAGAATTGTAAGACTGCCGTTAAACCGTGTAGGTGCGCTTAATAAAATTGGTAAAGCATACAGCAGTATGGAACAGGAACTCGAACGCGAACCAAGTCCTGCAGAATTAGCAGTGCAGCTTGAAATGGATGTTAATGAAGTAGCCGATACATTAAAAATATCGGGAAAACATGTATCCATGGATGCACCGTTTGCACAAGGCGAAGATAATCGCTTGCTTGATGTTCTTCAGAATGACCAACAGCCTAACCCCGATTTTAAGTTGATGACAGAATCATTGAAGTTGGAGATTGAGCGCGCTCTATCTACTCTAACCGAGAGAGAGGCAGAAGTTATCCGCCTTTATTTTGGATTGAATAAAGAGCATTCGCTGACGCTTGAAGAAATTGGTGAGAGATTTAATTTAACGCGTGAAAGAGTCCGTCAAATTAAGGAGAAAGCAATTCGTAGATTAAGGCATGCTTCACGCAGCAAAAATCTTCGTTCATATTTAGGCTCATAATGACTTATGTAAAATTAAAAAATGCTTTTTTAATTTGTGGGTTAATGTCGTTAATGTTTTTTGGATGCTCAAGTTCTTCTTCAGTTCATAGGTACTCCAAGGAAGAAATAAAAGTTGTTAAGAATGAAGGGAGCGCAAAAAAAGATACTGCGGTCTCCCCGGTAATAGTATTTCAGTCTCAGGAAGCGGAAGAAGAGACTGAAGAAGACACATCACCCGAGCCTTCAAACAGAGGGCTCTCAGCACTGGATAATATTTCTAATCCGGGTAAAATTTCAAAAACAAATCCTGCCATAGGTGCAAACTTTGCCGATATCATAGAAACTATGAAGATGGCAATAGTTAAATATGATGAGACGCCTTATCATTATGGCGGGAGTTCGCTGAAGGGAATTGACTGTTCAGGATTTACTTCGAATGTATATTTGCAAACTTTCAAAGTGCAATTGCCCCGTTCAGCACATGACCAATACGGTGCGGGTGAAGTAGTAAGTTCACAAGAAGACTTAAAGTTTGGGGACTTAGTATTTTTTGACACGGGAAGACGAGCAAAACCGGGTCATGTAGGTATCTATTTAGGAGATGGCAACTTTGTGCATTCTCATAGCAGGTTAGGTGTTGTAGTTTCAAACTTATCAGAGCAGTATTATGTAAGGACATATATGGGCGGAAGACGTATATTTGACATCGAATCAGCTTCAAAATGGGAGAAATAAGCCCGCTTTTAGGGCAATATTTTTTGGTGTAGAAATTAGTTACTTAAACGTTTAAATTAACATAAATAATTGTTGTTTTTAAAGTAAAAATAGTTGGGTGGAGACACATCTGTTTTAGAAAATCCCAATTTTTCATACAATGTACCATCACTGTATCTTCTATCTGCATAGGTTATCACAGATTGGGGATTGTGGGTTTTTACAAAATAACTCCACAACTTGCTTGCACCACCTATGATCTGATAACCTATTTTTGTACAAAATCTGTGCATCTCATACTGGTAATTTTTGTTGTATCTTGATACGCCAAATGTCATGCATGCAACCAACTCATCACCATGATACAAACCTAGATTAAC
>CAIWTC010000233.1 GCA_903915485.1 uncultured Ignavibacteriales bacterium
ACAGTTTTCCTTATAGTTATCAGTTTGAACTTTTAATGTTCTAAAATCAAATCCGCCCTTATATCTCCAAAGAGCGCTCTCACTGTTTTGAATTGACAGACCACCGTGATAGCTGATTACCTGCCTCTTATCAGGATTAGCTTCAGAATAAAACGCATACTTTGAACTTTCATACCCGGAGGAAAAGTCAACTTTGTTTTTATCGAACATACTTTCAGGGTCAACTATCTTATAAGATATATCAAGTTTGGGTGAAATCAAAAACTCCCAACTGTTTGCAACAAACGGAACTTTATACTCAGTAAGCAATTGGAACGAACCTGTAAAATCTTTATACGAAGTAAATGTCGAGTAATCTGCGGATGGCAGATATTTATTACCCGCCTTCGCAATTAACTTGTTGCGGTAGAAAATTAAAGTATCAACAGGAATCAAACTCTGTTCAAAAGGACTGTTGACTATCAGAGATTCAACAAAGAAAGATTCAATTGAAGGATTTAAAAACTCTTCATTGATAACTTCCATTGCCGGCGAAGGAAGTTTATCCGCGGCAGGCAATTCAATTTTCTCACGGCCTGTAATTACAAAAGTCTGTAGGTCCAAAGCAGGTCTCTTGGAGTCGCTTTGAGCAGATACTAAAGAACATAAACCAAATAGTAGTATAAGCGTTACGCGTTTCATTGAAGCCTCATTAATTTTTGAGTTGCTTCAGAACCGAAGTCGTCGCCGCTGTGTTTCTCAAGAACCTTAGTGTACATCTCCCCCGCACGCACAACATCTCTGATGCCTTCATAGCATTCACCAAGTCGCAAATAAGCTCTCGTAACCCACTCATCATAAGCAGCGTAAGTATTTAACACGCGTACATAATTCGTAATGGCTTCATTGAATTTTTCTTGCTGCTGATATAACTGACCAATATTATACTGTGCCCCCGCACCAATTTCATCAGTCCTGTTTGCGACCAATACCTGATAGTTCTTAAGCGCATCCTGATATTTTTTTGCATTCATATTAATAACGCCAATCTCAAGGCGTGCTTTGTCAGCAAATACTGATGCGGCATAGTACATAGTCAGTTCATCAAAAGTATCGTATGCACCGCCTTCATCTTCCTTCTTAAGTTGTGCAATTCCCTTGTTATAAAGTATTTCCGGGAATAACTGCGACTCCCTTAACTTATTGTATGCAAGTTCATATACAGAAAGAGCGCTGTCAATTTCACCTTTTGAAATGAGCAGTTTTCCCCATTCAATTATTGAAGAAGAGGCCTCTTCTGAACTGGGGTATGAGTTAAACACTTTTGAATAATTATCAATTGCAATATCAGGCTCACTCAGCAATTCGGCGCACTTGCCGCACCAGTAAATAGCCTTGGGTTTTAATTTACTTTTAGGAAATAATTTCAAGAATGATTCATAACTGATTCTTGCATTTACATAATCACCCGCGTTAAAATACAACTCACCTTTTTTGAGGTAAAGCATATCACTATAACTTAACTTTTTATTACTGCTGTACTTATCAATAATTGTTGATGCTGTCTCGATATCACCTTTGGCATTATAGCTAAGCTGAATCCCGTTAATAGCATCGTAAACATTACTCGATGAAGGATAATCATCCACAACTCTTGCGTAGTAAGTAATTGCGGTATCGTATGCACCAAGATTATAATAACAGTCACCGAGAGAATATACTGTCTGCGCAGCACTGCTTGAGTTAGGATACTTTTGCAGTAAATCCTGATAATGGCCGATGGCATTCTGAATATTTCCAAGTTGAAAACTTATCCATCCAGTTAAATAAATTCCGCTCTCCGCGTATTCGGATTTAGGAAATTTTTCAACAAGTTTTTTTAGCTGCGCAACAGCCTCTTTGGACTGCCCTGACTTGAACAAAGCCAATCCGTACTGATAAAATACATAATCCTGATTTTTACTGTTAGGCTTTAGTAAGTCTTTATATTCTGATTGCGCATCCTTATACTTTTTAACGGCGAAGTACGAATCGGCAAGTCGCAACTTAGCATCAAGCATCCTTGATTCTGAAGGGTACATCTTCACGAAGTCATTAAATATATATACACAGTTATCATAGTCTTTCAAGTTGTAATAACAGTACGCCATTGAATACATTGCCGAAGGCATAAGTTTTTCATTACCCAAACTGATTTGCTTATACCTTGTCAAAGCCTCGGCATAGTCCTTCTCTTGAAAATATGATTCACCCAAAAGAAACGAAACCCTGTCGCTCTCGAACCGTACTGAAGATTTTTCCAGAGCCAACAATGTTGTAATAACTTTTTTGAATTGACCTTTCTTATACAATGCTGCGGCCATCCCAAACTGTGCACGGTTTTTAAATTCAGATGAAGCGGAATCAAGTTGAAGTGCAGAATTAAAATAATTAATTGCATTCGCAGTGTTGTCTCTATTCAATTCCAATTCACCTAATACTGTAAAAATGCGGGAGCGAAGGTCACCCTCACCGCTTGAGGCCGCACTCAGCAATAGCGAACGGGCTTTTTGAAATTGTTTCTGTTCGTAATAAATTACTCCCATTTGATACTGTGCAGTTTTTGCAAGAAGAGATGCCGGAAACTTCTTCGCAAAATCTTCATAAGTTTTTAATGCTTCTGTTTTCTTTTGTTGGTAGCGGAGTGTTTCGCCCTTCCAATAAAGCGCTAACTGAGCGAGAGTATCGGAGCCCTGAGCCACTGTATTGAAAATCTTTTGTGCGTCAATGTATTTCTTAGACTGAAGTTTTGACCATGCGAGAGAATAAGTCACTTGCCTTATGCGCTCATCACTTAGCTTAGACTCCTGCAATTTAATAAACAGTGCCTCAGCCTTTTCGAATTCACCGGTTGAGAGATAAGAAACACC
>CAIWTC010000234.1 GCA_903915485.1 uncultured Ignavibacteriales bacterium
GGTTTGATTTAATATTTTGAAATATTGTGTTCAATTGAACTAAGTCTTTTGCGGAATACGCACGGAAAATTTTCGCATCAAGCAAGTAGACCTCATACTTGTTTTCTTTTTGAGAAAGCACTTGAAGTTTATTAAAGAGGGAGTCTGAGTTTTCTTTGCCCGTGATTACTGAAATTTTATAAAGGTTGAGCATCGCCTTTAGCTGACCTTCGTAATCATCAATGCCTGAAAGCCTCTCGTAGGCATCCCTGAGCACCAAATAACTTGATTGATACTTTCCTTCGCCTGAATAGTCTATTGCCCTCTTGAGCAGGATTCTAGCATCCTTTTGTTCTTGAGTAAGACCTGATGGCCCTTTCTCAAAAAATGTGCAAGACACCAGGGTTAGTGAAAGCAGTAAACCTAAAAGGTAATAGCTTGGTTTCATTCTACCGGTTTTGGTCTTAATGGCGAAACACTTTTAAATTTGGCGTTTCCAGTGGGGGAGTTGCCGAATAACTTATTTGCTGATTCAAATGTTGCCTGTGCTTCGTGAAGTGTAGTGCGCAACTCATCAAGTAGAATTGTCATGTCTGATGTTTTAGAATTCATATAAGTCGTTAATTTATCTAACTGTGGAATAAGCGCATTGAAACCAAGAATAGTTTGCCGCATCGGGTTAATAAGTTTCTCACCTGTCGGGTCAATCATTCTAAGTGCAAGAGAGTCAGGGTTCTGATAGTTTCTTAATAAAGTATCGGCTCGAAGCATCGCAGTTTTGGCTAATACATTTGTTGATTTCAAATCTTCGGTAAGGGTTGCTACATTATTAAGTACTCTAAAGACAGTCCCTTGGTCAGAGTTATGATCTGAAAGTAAAGCACTGGTTATCTTATTTAATTTTAATGCTATTTCCTGAAGGTCATTAGATGCAAGAGCTATATTATTTATAGTCTTGAAGATAGGACCTTTATTTGTAATGGTGTCCGCAGTTAAAGTTTCTGTGAATGTCTGCATATTCGCAAGTAAAATACTTAAAGGGTCACCTGCTTGTACAACTTTTTTCTCAGCAAGAAGCACTTTCCCTTCGGGAACATCAATTGCGGGAATCATTGCTCCTTCCGGCAGTTTTGTTGTTGAGCCTATCCCTTGTAGAAACTCCAAACCGCTTGTATTTGTTACCGGGTTGAGACCTTTCCAAAAGGCAGAGTTCTCAACGATTTTATCACGGTATTCATTAAATATTTCAAGTTCAGCCTCGATGTAATTTGCAGGTGTCAGTTTGAAATCTTTCACAGTCCCAATTTTATAACCCTTGAAAAATATTGGTGTAGAGGCCGTCAAGCCGTTTGCATCGGCTAGTTTAGCCTTAAATCTAGACTTTTTCTCAAAGTACCTGCTGTTCACAACAATCATTGTTACTAATGCAGCTACACTTAAAAAAGATATCAGCAGAAAAACGCTGACAAACTTTTCTGTATATTTTAATCTAAGCTTCATTTATTCCTATTTCCAAATGCTCTTTAATTATATATTGAGTAACACTGTGATTGCTCATAATGAGTTCTTCCCAGGTTCCTGTTTCAACAAGTTTACCTTCGTAAAATACTAAATTATTGTCTGAAATTTCAAATAGCGTGTCTGTGGTAGAATAAAAAATTTGCGTAACATTTCTATGTTTTAAGTCAAGGAAAAACTTAATAACCTTTTTTCGAAAAGCTCTTTCCAAATCGGAAAGGGGGTTGTCGTATAATATAACTTCAGGATTTGTTATATATCCGCGAACAAGTGCCATCAATTTTGAGACTTGATAGTGCAGCTTCGCGGGGCGCTCGTTAAGAACATTTTTATCAATACCAAAAATTTCAAGAATATAGTATATCATGTCAATTTTATGGTCTTGCGAAAGGCTAGTCAAGTGGTAGTCCATCGGCAACATTAAATTTTCAAGTACAGTTAAATTAGAAAGCAGACCGCCTCTATCGAATACAAATGAAATAATTTTTCGTAGTTCCATGATTTCTTCCTCAGAAGAATTCAGTATATCAACACCATCATAAGTAATTCTGCCTGTCAAAGGTTCGGCAATTCCGCAGAGGAGTTTAAGAAGTATTGCCGTCCTGTCCTCAATAGGGGAGATGATGCCGTAAACCAAACCTTTTTGAAACTCGAAAGTGAAATCATCAAGGATTATTTTACCATCAAGTTGATACGATATATTTTCGGCTTTTATCATCTGTTGTTAAAAATAAAATAATATTGTTACTGCGGCATCAATAATTATAATTGCTGTAAGTGAACGCACTACTGCTTTGATAGTCCGCTGAGGTACTTCAGTGCTTGCGATAACTACTTTTAGACCTTCATAGCTTGCAATTATGGCTATAAAGAAACCGAAAAGCGTAGATTTCAACAGGCTGGCAAAAACATCTCTAATGGTAATTTCGGAAATGATTCTATTGTAGTATTCAGCGATATTTATTGAAAAGAATAAATTATTTATTGCCCATCCGCTAAGTGTTGCAATAGTATTGAAGTATATGCTGAGTGTGATTATGGAAATAAGCACGCCTAAAACTCTTGGAATAATAAGGTACGAGATGGGGGAAATGCCAATCGAAAGCAGAGAATCTATTTCGTGGTTAATTACCATGTTCCCTAATTCGGTTGAAATTGCAGTTCCTGAGCGGGCTATGATGATGATTGCAGTAAGCAGGCAACTAAGTTCTCTTGTAACAACTGAAACGAAAATAGAGTAAAACATCTTGCTTTGCCCGAATCCGGGGAGCATTGAGTTTCCTTCGATAATCATTATTCCGCTAATTGCGATTGCTGCTAAAGATATCAGGCTCAAAGCTTCAAACCCTGTGAAGAGTATTTGCCTGAAAATCACAAGTTTACTTATTCTTGCATTCTTGCGAAATGAAAAAAAGTATCTGCTGACTTCAAGAACAAAACCAAAAAAATATAGCGTTGTTTTAGTTTTTTCTCTAAAGCTTTCAGCCAAGGAAAAGGTTTTTACTACATTTAATTTTGAGGCCATTTATAATTCAGTCACTAAAAAAATA
>CAIWTC010000235.1 GCA_903915485.1 uncultured Ignavibacteriales bacterium
CATAACAACTTTTCCATCCTTAGGCAGCATGCTTTTGCTTCCGTCATAAGGGAAGACTACAATCGTTGAAGTTGACTTGTCAACTGAAAGTGTTTCAACAAGTTTACCGCTTCCGTAGTTATCTTCTTTAGTTCCCAGGCAAACAACTACTATAGTACCCTTCTTCAAAGGAGTGTTGAAAATGGAGTTAACTGTATCAGAAAAGAAAATGCTTCCCTGTGTTTCGCTTGCCTTCGAGCCGACTGATGGGAAATCCGTCAAGTACCATCCGGCCAACTTAACTCCGTCAGAAACAACTTGAAGTTCAATATACTCACCACCGGAATACAAAGCTTTTTTATTTATAGAATTTGCTATTTCGGTAATGATTACACCCTGACTGAACGAATACACTGTCATAAGCAGAAATAAAAAAATAATTTTTGAGATTTGCATAACACTTCCTTTAATTTAAGTTAGATAATTTGTGAGATGATAATTTGAATTTTAAATCGCCGAAGATGGTGGTGATTTTATTTTTTTCTGAAATGTGATTTTGAAAAGAAAATAAGATGAAATTGATTTAAGGGGATTGCCGAGGCATAAAACGGTTTGAGCAATTCCCTTAAAATATAATTTCGATAATTTGAATGGATGGAATAATTAGATGGTCTGCTCGTCAGCTAATTCAACTGATTCTTCTACTAGCTCAACTAAATCTTCTTCGGAGTTATACCTGGCCTCAATCATTCTTTTAGCATGATCCTGTGCTTCTATTAGATGCTCATTCATAGCATTCCGGGCTTCAATCGAATCCCCCTTAATGATAGCATCAAGAATAGGTTTGTGATTAGATGCTGCGCGGCTAACATCGCTGACAGTTTCGTAAATATAAGTTTTAACTTCCGGCATAAAGCTGATAAGGATAGGTTCCAAAATAACGGGAAGAATTCTATTGTGAGAAGCGCGGGCAATCGTAAGATGAAAAGCCATATCGAGCCTTGCTAATTCTGCATGAGTTCCTTCAAAGTTTTCAAGAGCGTTGAAATCTCTATGCAGATTTTCAATATCCTTTTCAGTCCGCCTTTCAGCAGCCATTTCTGCAAGAGAAGGTTCTATTACTTGTCGTGAATGAACTAAGTCAAGGATATAGTCCTTATCCAGTTTTTGAGCGAAATATTTATTCATCGGCTCAATAATAGACGAAGATGACATCTCGCTGACAAAGATGCCTTTCCCTTTGATAATTGTAATCATGTTCTGAGCAGAAAGCGTCTGCAAAGCCTCGCGGATTGCGGTTCTACTTACGCCAAACTGTTTGCACAATTCAAACTCCGAGGGAAGTTTTGAACCGGGCATATACGATTTATTCATAATCGCACCTTCAATTTGTCGAGCGACTACTTTACTTATTGGGACTCTGCTTTCGATTACCTTAAACATTGTTGCCTCTTTATGATTTGAAACTAAAAATTCTACAAACATTTATCTCCTAGCGGAGAAAATAAACGGAATAATTTTTTTCCTGAGCTAATTTATTTTTTGAGAGGAAAAATTATACCTAAAACCGTAATTGCATATTGAAAACATATCTTAGTTAAGTCAATAAGCATGATATTTCGCTTTTTGCGAAATATGAGTTACTAAAATAATCAAATTATCTCACATCTTCTAAGATATATTTGCCATCATATTGTACATTAAAATTATCAAGTATCTTACGATACTCATCATGAAATGTCAATTTTGTGTGATGTTCTTTTTGATTTGCTATATATTTAATGACTTTATCGATATGCGACCGGGAATATGAAAATGCGCCATACCCTTCCTGCCAGTTGAATTTCCCAGGTGTTAACTGATTTGAATTTACCCAGAGCGAGGATGAACGCTTAACATCTTTCATTAAATCCGGGACTGATTGATTTATGGAATAGCCAATAAAAAGGTGTAAGTGATTGGCAGTACCATTAACTGCCAATAATTTGTGACCGTTCTTCGTTACAATTCCAGAAATATATTTCCGTAAATCTTCTTCCCAATCAGGGCTAATCAACGAAACCCGGTTTTGAACTGCGAACACAAACTGCAAATATATTTGAGAATATGTATTTGCCATGAAATTTTTATTTTATCGGATTAATAAATGAATTACATATTCCCCCGCTAAGGCGGGGCAGGCTCTAGCGGGATAAAGCGCAAAATATTTCTATCTATAAAAGATTCATCCACAATTAGAAAGAAATTTCAGAGGGGCGTAATTATCGTTTAATATTTTCCGTAAGGAAACGATTGTTTGCAGAAAACAAAATCCAACCATTACCACATTTTCCATAAGAATTATATGTTTATAGAAAACGAAATCAAACCATTACCACATTTTCCGTAGGAAATAAATGTTTGTAGAAAACAAAATCAGACGGTTACCACAATTTCCCGTTAGGGAATATATGTTTGTAGAAAGCACAATCGAACCATAACCATATTTTCCGTAGGAAATAAATGTTTGTAGGAAACAATATCCAACCATTACCACATTTTCCCGATAGGGAATATTTGTTTTTCTGATATACAAATAATCCCTATCTGGATTGCGGCAAATATATATTAAATATTTTTAAACATTATAAACAGAAGAAGCTGTATCGCCGCCTCTGCCTGTCCAATTTGTATGGAAGAACTCGCCTTTTGGTTTATCAATGCGTTCATACTGATGTGCACCGAAATAATCTCTCTGCGCTTGAAGTAAGTTTGCAGGAAGTCTTGCTGAGCGATATCCATCATAGTAAGCTAATGCAGCACCAAATGTAGGAACCGGAATTCCCTGAAGTGTAGCTTCAGCGACGAGCTTTCTTAATGATGATTCGTACTCATTTGCCATCTTGTTAAAGAATGGGTCAAGCAGAAGATTTGTTAATTCTGCATTCACATCAAAGGCTTCTTTAATTTTGTGCAGGAACTGACTGCGGATAATGCAGCCGCCACGCCAAATCATTGCAATACCGCCAAAGTTTAAGTTCCATCCGAATTCTTTCGCAGATGATCTGAGCAATGCATAACCCTGAGCATAAGAAATAACTTTTGCTAAGTATAGTGCTTTGCCTATTGCATTTATAAATTCTTTTTTATCACCCTTGAAAGATGGTTTCGGACCTGATAGCATTGAAGATGCTTTTACGCGTTCATCTTTTTGTGCAGAAATACAGCGTGCAAATACAGCTTCGCCGATAAGTGTAAGCGGAATACCTTGGTCTAATGCTGTCACTACAGTCCATTTACCGGTTCCTTTTTGGCCTGCTTTATCTAAAATCTTTTCAACTAAAGCACTGCCGTCTTCATCTTTGAAAGCCATGATGTCACGGGTAATTTCTACCAAGTAGCTTTTCAGTTCGCCGTCGTTCCATTCTTTGAAAGCTTCGTGCAGTTCTTCTGCAGAAAGACCAAGAACTTCTTTCATGAACTGATATGATTCACATATAAGCTGCATATCGCCGTATTCAATACCGTTGTGAACCATCTTAACAAAGTGGCCCGCACCTTCTTCTCCTAGCCAGTCGCAGCAAGGAACGCCTTCGACTTTAGCAGCGATTGCCTGAAACATAGGTTTGATGTGTTCCCATGCTCCCGGTGAACCGCCCGGCATCAAAGCAGGTCCTAACAATGCGCCTTCTTCTCCTCCGGAAACTCCGGAGCCTACAAACTGCATTCCTTTAGATTCAAGATATTTAACTCTTCTGGTAGTATCAGGGAAATGAGTGTTTCCGCCATCTATTAAAATATCACCCGATTCCATAAAAGGAAGCATTGCTTCAATAACAACATCAACAGTTTTGCCTGCTGTTACCATCATAAGCGCACGGCGTGGTTTTGCCAACTGCCCTGCAAACTCTGAATAAGAATATGCACCTTTGATGTTTTTTTCTTTTGCTCTGCCATTAACAAATTTTTCAACTTTCTTTTGGTCAATGTCGAAGACAGAAACTGAAAATCCTTTGCTCTCGAAATTTAAAGCTAAGTTCTCACCCATAACGCCAATTCCGATGATACCAATTTGTGAACCCATTATTTATCTTTCTTTACTTTTTACGAATTTGTTTATACTAATATTTATAACTGTAAAGGTGGGGATTTCATGCAATGACGAAACGGAGTATCGTCCTACAAGAAAAGGCACCTTTAACTCTGTTTGTTTTACTTAAATTTTTCTTTCCATGCCCAAAGACCGAGTGCAGGATTAGAAATATAAAATATTTCTTCGCCGTCCTCCATTACATTATACCCATCAACTAATTTTTCGGGGTCATACTTTTTAGTCATCTCGTCTAAATTGCCATAAGCAAAGTTTACCGATTCAATTTCTTCTTTGGTTACTCCCGCTCCCGGACAATATCTTATAGTAAATCTTTCTTCGGATGAACCATGAATCAGATGTGCTGCCGCGCTGAGATTATTCCGCAAGTCTTCATTTTCATCTACTAACTGAAGAACTCTTGGAGTGTTTACATATCCGTATTTCCGGATTAGCTTATCAATGGTTTTGTCCTCGCCGAATTCTTTAAGTCCGGGTGCAAGAACAATTAGTTCACCGCCATCATCAATAGCCATTCTTGTACGGTAAATGCTTTTATTTCCAAGCCATGTTGAACGGAATTCATCAGGTTCAAGGTAAACAACAACTTTCTTAAGCGGTTTATCAAGCATAATGAAATTAGCCTCAAGTGAAAGTTTGGATGCAAGATTAAAACATTCAACATCATCACCAATGAATAAACCCTTAACAGCCAGTTTACCATTTTCGTCTTTACCAACGACTGTCTGAATATAAACTATAGGTAAATCTTTTGCGAAGTGGTCAGAACCGTAATTCAAAACTTTTCTAACAGGTGTGTCTGCCCTACCCATGATTTTTTCCATGCCGTATGCAGCGCCAAGGAAATGACTTTTATGAATTCCTTCAGAACCGCCTGTACCAACAAAAATATTTTTATTGTAGTTTGCCATCCCTATAACTTCGTGAGGAACAACCTGACCAATTGAAAGAATCAAGTCATAATTTCCTTCAACTAGTTCTTTATCAACTTGAACGGGCCAGGAATATTTAACAGCGCCACCGCTGACTTCACTTACAAACTCTTCGGGAACGGTTCCCAATGTAACAAGACCATTTCTCCAGTCGTGTACTTTGAAAATATCCTGCGGAATCGTCGGGAACATCTTGCTCATTTCTTTTTCACTCATAGCGTAGTGAGTACCTAAAGCAGGCAAAACGCACTTCATCTTATCACCGTAATACTCATATGCAAAACATGTGAGCGGTCCGGCGTAAGAATAGAAACGGGTAATATCCGGCGGGATAGCCAATACCCTGTTCTTCTCTCCGATTTTTTTTAAGGTGCTGAAAATAGCTTCCTTTAATTCCTCATCAGAGAAGCGGTAGTTGATAGAGCCTTTTGAGTAAAATAGCATTTCTTTGTTCTTTTCTTTACTGTTACGGTAACTTTAACGGTTACTTTACCCAAATTTAATAAATATTTCTTCTTTTGTCAATATTTTTTAATCAGAAAAATAAATTTTATGAAATTCGTTCGAATTCGGGACAATTTCAAAACCAAAATTTTTGAACTAACCCCCTTACAAACTCCCGATTAGTGCGGAACCTTATAATAATGTCCTTTGAAATCCTGTGTTCTGACTTCTACCATACACTCTTCATTCGGGACAGTTTTAACTTCAATTGATGCTTTTCCGTTTGCTGCCTGAATGATTGAAGAATTAGTCGGTGTACCTAAGTCAGCGACAAGTTTTCCGCTGCCTGTCATATAAAAATACATGAACTTATTGAAGTCAGCACACTGTCTTCCATTTTTATCAACCACTTTTACTGTTACAAGATAATTCCCATTCGGTAATCTCTTTGATGAATAGACGATGTCCTCGCCTTTCTCAATTTTAGCATAGGTAAACTCCAATTTCAAAGTGTCAACCGAGGACTGATTTCCCCCATCGAATCCTTTTGCGATTAACTCATTTGCACCTTCAGCAAAATCAACTTTCCAAAGCAAACCGGATGCCGGGAATTTTGTAATATCTTTGGTAAGTTTTCCAAGTGACTGTCCATTAAGGAAGAGTTCAACCTCACTACAGTTGCTGAATACTTTTACATCACGCTTAGCATTTTTTGCGCCGTTGCGGAAAGTCCAGGTTTTCGATTCGATATAGCAGAACTTTGGATTTGTTGTCCAGTAACTTTTATAAACATAGTAAGCATCTTTAGGATTATTGGCGCGGTCAAATAATCCTTTTTGATTTAGATAAGGAATTGGGTTCTCGGGTCTTAGCGGTGTTCCGAAATCTCTGAATATCCATTGTGCAGAACCGCTGAGCCAATCAGTACTTTCCTGCCATCTTAAATACCAGTCGAACAAATTAACTATATAGCTTTCGCTCCAGTCACCTTCGTTTGCAATGTTCCTCATTTTAAGTTGAACAGCTTTTTCCTGGCCGTCATCTTTTGGAATGTTCCCCTCTCCGGTCACCGGAGTTTCAGTATGTCTTCCAACATGGCTGTCTCCGCCGTATTCGATATGAATAAGACGCTTTACAGTGTTGCG
>CAIWTC010000236.1 GCA_903915485.1 uncultured Ignavibacteriales bacterium
ATACCAAATAATACAGTCGAATAATTTTATAGTTTCCTGAAAAGCCGAATAAGGATCTGAATAAGAAAGAAGTTTTGGCAACAATTGAGTCCTTATATCATATAAGTCATATTTGCCGGCAAGCCCCACACTGTCCATTAAAGAATGGTAATATGAAGCTGTAGTCAGTGCATCAGAAGATAAATAATCACCCACAATCAGGAGTTTACCTTTTTGTTTTTTAACATACCAAAAAGAACGGCTGTTTGATTGAGTAGATGAACTTAACCATGCTGATTTAGCACCGGAAATATCAACTGCGCGCACATAAAAATTGTTATTGGCATTAAACTTTATACCAGGTAATTTAATAGTATCTCCGGTGTTAAGGTTTTTTGCAATCTTTGTCGCATCACCGTTTATCAAAATATACATCGGTGCGTTATCAGTTGTTTCTCTGGTAGTTATAGTAATTGAAGAAATTGTACCGCTGATGGAAACATAATTTGTGGTGTCATTTAATGATAGTTCATAATTTTGAATAGTTTCATCGCCATCCAAATCCTTCCCTGCCCATTTAAAGGACATTGCAGCAAACGATGTGTCGGGATGTGATGAATATTGATCCCAAGCTATTGTAGGTGCAGTATTTTTTACGGGAAGCTTTAATGTTGCTGGTTTTGAATCGATAAGACCAATATCTATAAATGATTCAGCACCCTGATAATGGGTTCCATCTGACAGAGTAACATCTACATAATTATCCCACTTATTATTTCCATTCAAATCTGTAAACGGTTCTAGACCATAATTAATTCCATTCTGGAAAACAACTGTATCATATCTGCCGTTACCTGAATTATCAACAGCCACAACTTTGAAACTGAATGAGGTATCGGACACACCTATGGGCAAAGAAAAAATGCTATCATTTTTTGAAGTAAAAACCCATTTACTGTCACCCCAATTAAAATAAAATCCTAAAACTTTACCGTCCGGGTCATCCCCGCTCCAATGCAAATGAATAACACTGGTTTGCTTTGAAACCGCGGTATCAGGATTAAGAAATAATTTTGTTGTTGGAGGCTGATTTGGCAGCAGATTCCCAACTATATTGTCTTTACAGGCATAAAATGCCGTCATAACAATTAACAAAAGACAAATTGTAATATTTTTAAGCATGAAAATTCAATCTATTCTATAATAAGAACTGCTGCAGACGGTTGCCTGCAGCAGTCAAAAAAAATTACTTTACTAGAATCATTTTTTTAACTTGAGAAAAGTTTCCGGCCGTTAAGCTGTAGAAATAAACTCCGGAATTTAATGAACTGGCATTGAACGAAACATAATGTGAACCGGCACTTTGGTCCTGATTTACTAATGTCATTACTTGCTGTCCTAATAAATTGTATACAGTCACTTTAACAAACCCTTGTTTAGGAATATCATAAGTAATTGTAGTGCTTGGGTTGAATGGATTAGGGTAATTCTGGTTAAGTTTATATGCAACAGGCATAACTTTTAATTCGTTACCGACACTATTAACATATCCAAGAATATCATCATCCTTCCTAGGTGTAAGTTTTGCGACTGAATGAGTGAAGCCAAGTACACCCGTTACAGAGCTAAATTTATCCGGCTTGTTGTTTCCGCCCAGATTAACTTTAACTGCAGTCGCACCTGCATTAAACGAAGTATGTCCATCAGACCAGATGATACGGGTATGTATTCCACCATCAGCATCAATACAGTATGATTCGCCAAAATTTGTTGTGCTGGTTGCACTGGTATCGGCATTTCTTTGGTCAATTGTAATATTCTTATATGTTACCAAAGAACCAGACCAAGGCTCTAACAATAAATTACCGATAGGATTCATAGCAACATCACCCGTCTTCATAACATGGGATTCAGGCATAGCGTTTCCTGAAGAATTGACCGTTATGATATCACAAGTGTCTATTTTTGTTCCCATAGAACCAAGTGTGATGGTTCCCTGAATTGTAACATTGTCTCCTCTTAGTAATTTACCAACATTTGAAGCTAAAGCTCCACCTGTACCAATTAATATTCCTGCCCAAGGGGTTGAGCCATTCTGAATGTAAACTCTGGCAGGGTTTGTGCCATGGTTTCCAGGTATATCAGATGTATCAGCAGTAACAACTCCGGAAATTTTAACTTTATATCCGTTATAACTACTGTATCCACTTCCGAAAGGACTATATCTTACATCCTGAATTGTTAAATCTCTATTTAACACTAAATATGAGAATCGGCTGGTCTTAATATTTTGTGGGTTTGTTGAAGACAAATTTCCATTATCATATGCTTTAATGTAGTAATCAACAAATGATGAATCTTTCACACCGGGGATTACCACTGTGTATGCATTAGTATCAAGAACGCCTCTGGTCATTGCAACTGAATCCATTGCAACTCCATTAACTCTTCTGAATAAATATGCTCCAACTACATAAGAACCTTTAAGGCCAACAATGCTGGCAGATACTGTTACAGGAGCATTAGGTGCAACAACACCATTATCTCTTCTAACCGTCGAAATAGAAGGCGGCGAAGCTAATACCGGACCTAAGTCTGAAGGATAAACTGGAACAACTTCCCAAATCCATCCGTCAGTTGGTGAATTATAGGCCATTAAAATTCCGCTGATATAGGAAAGGTATGAACCATTCGGAGGAGGCGTATAACCGTCTGATCGTAGGCGAGGATATGTAGACGCTGTTTTGAAATAATTAGACTGTGCGTACATTTGAATTTTATGTCCCAAACCATCATCCATCTGGAAACCACCGGCAGTTGATGTGGCACCAGTAATTAAATTGCTGGTAATCAAAGGACTGCTTGGACGGGCTTCAATTTTAACATACATGCCGGCAAATTTCCTTAAATAAGGATTAAAGGAGCCGTTAAAATAGCATGTATCCATTGTCAAAACTATTGGGGCAGGTCTTTTTGCCTGTTGAGAAATAAGAGTACATTCGACGGGAGCCGGTGTAGTTGTAAGCATCAATTCGGTAGTTGCACCATAAGGAGTAACAACTCCGGTAAACTCATATGTTGAGGCAGTATCTACGATATCAAATAAAGTACCGGTAACATTACTATCCAACTGATAAATATTTAATCCGGACCAAGCGCTGTTATCTTCTTCTTGAATATAACTAGAAAGAGCTTTGTTGTATGTTAATATTGGTTTTCTATCCATTGGTTCAGTGATAGTATTAACACGAGTACGATACATAACTGTACCTCTTACACGAACGGTTTTCCCTGATAATGGAGAATTTGGCCATGAGGCGGCCAATTCATCAGGAATAAAATTAATATCTTTAGTTGTAACTAATTTTGTTATCGTAAACGGTGCTTTAGAGGTAGAT
>CAIWTC010000237.1 GCA_903915485.1 uncultured Ignavibacteriales bacterium
ACCTTACCGTTATCGTCAATCCTGGAGCGGTCAATCAGTTCATCGGGACGGTATTCACCCTTGCCCACAACACGCAGTTGCGTCATCTCCTGAGGAAATGCAGTTACTGTAATAAATACTGCAAAAAAATATAATAGCAAATATTTCACAATCACAACCTATCTATACTGAAACTAATATTCACAATTCTATCAACCCGACAAGCATTTACCATTAACCCCCCTATTTATTCAACTTAAAACTGCTGAGTTGAATAAGCGCCTCATCGTTGTATTCCTGCGGTTGCCATGAGCGGACATAAATTCTGGGCAGTGCCTGCTTGAAATCTACCAAGAGGAAAAGATATCCCTCATCACTGTATCCAGTGCTGTTAAAATGCTGACGCATCGAAAGTCCATACACACCCTGCTCGGCATTCTTTTTATTCATAGAAAGCGTACTAAAACCAAGGAACAAATCTTTTCTCGATGCAAATAAATCAGCCTGCTTCTTCAGGTATTGTTCTTTTGAGTACTTTACCTGCTCAAAATTCGGTTGCTGTGCCATAGGAATATATTTGTACATCTCATTAGGGGTTATTTTTGCTGTCTCCAAAACCCTGCCGACAATTATAAGCGCATCATCTGAGAACAATGAACCAAGCATCTTCAAATCCCTGTCGAGATATGCTGTGCGATATTTTTCTATAAACTTTATCATCACCTGCTTTTTATCCCAATCCTGTAGTGATGGATTGATTTCCTGAAAATTTCTATATGCTGCTTCGCTGATTCCAAAGTTTAAGTCATAAAGATTGCCATCCTTATCATAATCCAAAACAAGATATTCTTTCGACTGTTTTTTAATTGAGGAGTAATTTGCAAGAATTTCTATTTTACGCATTTCCCATCCTTCAACAGTTTTACTCACCACACCATCAATTTTCATATTAGTGAATGAAATTCCGTTGTACTTAATCATATCGGAAACTTTTTTCTTCAGGAATTCATCTTCACCAAGAAATTTGTTTAGCGAAGAGACATTCTTCTTCTTCATCAATTCAAGCAGGTTAAGCGTTTCTGTTGCAATTTTTTGAAGGTGCGGACAAGTATCTTTATTAACAAGTGCAAGCGAGAAACTGAATTTATCCATTGAGGCAAAGTGGTTCCTCTTAACCGTATCCACACTTGCAGTCATAGGTACAGAAACTATCTCTGTTCCCGCCGATGCAGAATGAGCTGTAGAAGTTGTTGATGAAGATGACCCATCGGTCACTGATGTTTGCGCCCCCGTTGCTGCCGGCAATGAGGATATTTGTACGGGAATAATTTCAAGCGATATCTGACGAGTATTTTTAAATTGCGGTTTAATTACCAAGTCCCATAATTCGCTGACTTCCTTAATTTCTTCTTTCGATTCATAGAAAGCATATTTTATTTGAACATCAAGTTTTTTTAATACGAATGATGAACCAAAAAACTGCATCACACCCTTGCCGTCCTTGGCGCGGACATCAACCTGATCGTTCCCATCCCAAAAACTAAACTCAAGATCAACTGCAGGTTTATCGTATGCGGTTATTACAAATTCAACTATCCGTTCATCATCAGATGCTCTATCAGATATACAGTTAAATTTAAGTGAATTAATAATGCCGTTTATTTGCTCCGGTATTATTGTCACAAGATTTTGAGAATTAAAACTGACTTGCTGGTCTGGCAAAGAATTGATAAGCACAAGAGCGAAGTAATAAAGTTTCAGCGCATAACCGAAGTTCCCATCATTTTTATGTTTCTCGGCACTTGTAAAAATACTGCGGACTAAATCTTTTCGTGCAGCAAAAATTACTTCCACTTCAGATTTTTCAATATATCGGAATACATTGAAATCATTATCGTTTTTAATGCGGTCTGTTTTTACATTCCTAAGCGTTGCTGTGGAATATGTCTTAACAATGTTTTCAACAGTCTCATTAAGATTCTTGGTGCTTTCGACTACATGAGTCTTAAACTCTGAAGATATGTTAACTGCTATCGACTGCGTTAAACTGGCAAGTGCCCGGTCCTCTGCTTCACGCACATTTACTGCAGTTGCCTCGCCAAAATAATAATGCCCTGACCCTTTAATAACTTCTCTATCGATATTCTGCCCAAAAGACACAATTCCAAAAAGAAAAAGAAAAACCGGAAAAATAATTTTCATCTCTAACCCATTTAATAATTTATTGTAAACTAACTTTTAATCTATATGTAAAATTTGCCTGTTATCTCAAACCTTATAGAACAACATCCAAAAATGAAATCAACAGCTATTTTTTGCCAAAGTCACACCCATCGACTCACAACTCTAAAACAATGAGATTAAGGAATAAATTTATCATTTTTTTAGCCTATAATCAAAGTTTCGCATAAGAATTATTACCGCACAAAGCCACCGTCATGGTTGACGAGCTAGCAGCAGCATAATCTATGCACTCCGCCACTTTAGTTCTTTAACCAAATTGCTTAAACAAACGCCTTTATATTATCCATCAATTTCCAATACCCGTGTTTTATATTTGTTTAGATACTCATTTTTACTTAAATTTTAACCGGGCATTTAGAAGTGCCCTTAATTTTTTGGTTTTTAGCTTCCAAAGTCACCGATTTCTTTGCAAACCGCCATTGAATTAGGAAGAAAATATTAATCTGCTCATTGCAGACAATTAAATAACAAACGAAAAAATTATTTACCGACCGGAATTGAACTTTGTGAAATTTTTAAATTTGAAAAATGTCTTCTAATTTAACTGAAAAATCTTTCCCTGCTTCTGTGCAGTTTCCGTCAGGAAAAAAAATCCGTTATAAGACGATCGCGGAGGATTTTACCGAGTTAAACCGGTTTTTCTTTGAATACCTGACAAGTTTCAGTATCCCCGTGGCTTTCAAGGAGAAATTTGCGGAGAATGTTCTTTCAATGCATGAGCATTTGCCCTACACTTTTTACCTGAAAGTTTCGAACAATCTCGATACGGCAGCGGCTAATACTTTCGGCAAAAATCTTTGGGAACCGTTTCCTATGCCTGTGATTGAATATGTCCACTTCGGCAACGGAGAAAACATTATCTCTCAGAATCATATTGTATCTCTCGACATCGCTCTGATTGAGGACTTAAAGTACATGAACCGCGCCTGCACAAAAATCAACGCAGTTATGAAATCTTTCTTCGAGAGAAGAAATTTTTCATTGGTCTCTTTCGGCTGTTTTTTTGGTAAAAGCGAGAACAAAGTTGTGCTTTGCGGTGATTTTGCACCGCCTTATTTACAAGTAATTCAAACTCCCGAACTTAGTTCTGTGGAGCAAAACTATTTTAATTTTGATGATGCTGCGCAGTTGAAAAACTATGTTAATCTGCTGCTGAATGCCATAAAATCATAAGGAATTTATATGTTGACTAAATACGGTTACTCGACAATGGCTGTCGTCTTTTTCATTGTCTTTATCTTGATTGCCATTGCAATATTTGCAGCAAACCCATGGCTGAAATATACATTGGGCGGAGTTGCTGCTTTCTTAACAATCTTTACCCTTAACTTTTTCCGCGACCCCGAAAGAGTTACTCCCAATGAAAAAGACATCCTCATCTCTCCTGCTGACGGTAAGATTATCGTAATGAAGGAAGTTGAAGAACCAAACTTTATCAAAGGAAAAGCTTTTCAAATTTCAGTGTTCATGTCACCGCTGAATGTACATGTTAACCGCATACCTGTTGACGGAGTGGTTAAGTTTGTCCGTTATGTTAACGGAAAGTTTATTGCGGCGTTTGAAGACAAAGCATCTTCAGAAAACGAACGCTCCGAAATTGGAATTGAGTCCGCACACGGAAAAGTATTCTTCACTCAAGTTGCGGGATTCGTAGCGCGCAGAATAGTTTATGAGTTAAAAGAGAATGACACGGTAAAAATCGGCGAACGCTTCGGGATGATAAAGTTCGGCAGTAGAGTTGACATTATTGCCCCGCTTGACTGGGTTCCGAATGTTAAAATCGGGGATATGGTAACCGCGGGCGAAACCATCGTCTTCCGCCACAAGAAAGAATCCGGTAACTAAATGAAAGTTAACCACTCAGTAAAAAGAGCATTACCGAATTTCTTTACTTTCGGAAGCATGATGTGCGGATTTTTATCCGTAGTATATGCGGTTCATCAAAGGTTTGAATTGGCCGCATGGCTGATTATCATCGCGGCAGTTGCAGATGCACTTGACGGCATCATGGCGCGCCTGACTAAAACCACCAGTCAGTTCGGTGTTGAACTCGATTCAATCTGCGATGTGGTGAGTTTCGGGTTAGCACCTGCTTTCGTACTGCTTGCTTATAACGCACCTTCACCAAACGATTTGCTTGGTGCATCACCAATCCTTATTGGCGCGGTACTTTTATATTTGTTCGCAGGCGGATTCAGACTTGCAAGATTCAACGCTGAACTTCAAGGATTCGGCAAAGAACACTTCAAGGGACTCCCCATTCCCTCAGCGGCTATTACAATCGCTTCTTTCTTATTATTCGTGCAAGACAGTCCCGTATTTACATCGGAGAAGATTTTAACGGTTTCTATAGTTCTTGCGTTGGGATTAGCTTATCTTATGGCAAGCAAAATCAAATACGATACCCTCCCAAAACCTTCAAAGAGCGGACTAAAAGAGAATCCTTTTACTGTAATTTTATTGCTTATTTCCATCGCGGCAGCGGTTGCTACTAACGGCCGTGCACTATTTTATATCTTTTTATTTTTCATTCTTTATGGTATTTTAAGGGCAGTTCTTAAATTTTTTAAGAAGTTTTCAAAATAACTATATAATTTTAAAGGCATATTATGTTTTCAAATATTGGCGTTCCTGAATTATTGATTATCGGAGTAATTGTTTTAGTCCTTTTTGGCGGTAAAAAAATCCCGGAAATGATGAGCGGACTCGGAAAAGGTATGAAAGAATTCAAGAAATCAATGAAAGATGACGATACTACAGAAACAGATAGTAAGAAGATATCAGATAAATAGTATTTATGTTTTCAAATATTGGCTTTACTGAAATATTAATGGTCGGAGTTATCGCACTTGTACTTTTTGGTCCGGATAAACTTCCATCTATGCTGAAAATGTTTGGCAAAGGGATGAAGGAATTCAAAAAAGCAATGAGCGATGTAGAAAACGAAATTAAAACTACAATCGACACCGAAATCGCAAAAGAAGAAAATAAGGAAACTAAATAGCATTTGAGTAAAATTCAATCTTGCTTAGAAAAAGTAAATCTCTATAAAAATCAAGAGGCATCCCCTTCACAGGCGGTCGAAAAATACCTTTCTAATATTGAGCAGCAGAAAAATTTAAACGCGTACAATTTTGTTTTTAATGAACTCGCCCTGGATTCAGCAAAAAAAGTTGAGGAAAAAATTGCAAACGGAACCGCAGGCAAACTTGCAGGTTTAGTTGTTGCTATTAAGGATGTGCTTTCTATAAAAGACCTTCCTATGACTTCTTCTTCCAAAATTTTAACTGACTTCACGCCCCTATATACCGCATTCGCAGTTCAAAAATTAATTGACGAAGATGCAATCATAATCGGCAAAACCAATTGCGATGAGTTCGCAATGGGTTCTTCAAATGAAAATTCAGCTTTCGGCAATGTGCTTAACCCTGTTGATATCACCCGTACACCGGGCGGTTCAAGCGGAGGCAGCGCAGTTGCAGTTGCGGCAAACCTTTGCGACTTTTCACTCGGTACAGATACCGGCGGTTCGATTCGTCAACCTGCAGCATTTTGTGGTGTTGTCGGACTTAAACCGACTTACTCGCTTGTTTCAAGATTCGGTCTAACCGCGTTTGCATCCTCATTTGATTCTATCGGCCCTTTCACACATTGCGTTGAAGATGCCGCCCTTGCGCTTGGAGCAATAGCGGGTTATGATAAAAATGATTCAACATCTTCTAATACAGCAACCATAGATTATAATTCTGAAATTGCACAAGATGTAAAGAAAATCAGAATCGGTATTCCAAAAGAATACTTCGCCGACGGTCTTCAGCAGGAAATAAAAGAATCGATTGAAGCAGTAATCAAAAAACTTGAAGCACAGGGATTTGAAATTGAACCGGTCTCACTTCCCCTTACTGAATACGCTATTGCAACTTATTACATACTAACAACCGCAGAAGCATC
>CAIWTC010000238.1 GCA_903915485.1 uncultured Ignavibacteriales bacterium
CCGCGTTCTGTGTGCCTGCAAACATAGAAACGGTCCCGTTATGGCTTTTGCGTTTCTCTTTTTTTGTTATGATATTGATTGTGCCCGCATCGCCCTCAGGGTCATCTTTCGCTGAAGGAGTTGTAATTACTTCAACCTTTTCGATGTAACTTGCAGGCATCTGTGAGAGCAAATCATCTGCCATAGGTTGAGGTTTTCCGTCGATAAGAATATTTACATTGCTATTCCCTCTCAGACTGATTTTATTCGAAGAGGGGTCAACATCAACCATACCTGTATTTCTCAACGCTTCAGAGACTGAACCCGACTGTGACCCCGGCACTTTTTCCATGTTGATGACTTCTTTGTCGATGTAAAATTCTACCATAGGTTTTTCGGCAGTTACAACCACCGCTGAAGTTTTCATTACAGTAGGAGCAAGACTAACTTTTCCTAAATCAATCTTACCGTTCTTTACCTGAAACTCATCATATTCTTTTGTTTCATATCCAACAAAAGAGAAACGAACAAGCAAATCGGTTGGTGATATCTTGGATTTCAAACTGAACTCACCCGAGGAGTTTGTGGCCGTTCCACCGAGAACGGCTTTACTTGTCTTGGATACAGTAACAACCGTTACGCCAATGATAGTATTTCCGTTTTGAGAATCGTGCACTGACCCTGAAACTGTCAAGGTTTGTGCCGATATGACTGAACTGAATAATGTAATATATACTATGAAATTTCTAATAACCGAATTCATATTTTCTTTCTAAAGTTTGCGCTGAAAAATAATAAAATCAGCTGTAATATATTTTATATTGTGATAAGTGGATAATTTTCGTGTTGTATGAAATATATAACAAGAATTTAAGGAAATTGGTTCAAATTACTAATATTTATGCATGATAATTGCAACTCTTTCTGTATCAGGCTTAACTGTAGTGAATATTTAATACTCTCATTAGCAAGATGCACCTTACAGTTTTCCGATTGAACATTATTTTTTGTAAATTAAGGTCTTAAAGGCAATATTTAAGCTCAGAATAACATTCTCAAGCGAAACTATATTTTAAGTTAAATTACACAGTTATGAAAGTATTAAAATTCGGCGGTTCATCTGTCGGCAGTCCCGAACTTATTAGAAAAACCTGCGATATTATCCGCTCAGGTTCAGAAATAAGAGCAGTGGTTTTTTCCGCTTATTCAGGCGTTACTGACGAGCTAATTAAAATGGCTAAGTTTGCATCTGAAAAGAATGCACAGTATGAATCTGTATTTTCATCCCTTGAGAACATTCATTTCTCTTTTCTTGAAAAGCTGATTGAAGACAAACACAGCGTCATTTATATTTCCACACAAAAATCTTTAGAAAAGCAGTTCCTGGAAATAAAAGAAATTTTGTATGGAGTATTTTTAATCAAAGAACTTTCAAAGAAATCGCTTGATTACATAATGAGCTGCGGCGAAAGACTTTCCTGCACAACCATTTCGGGGTACCTACTTGCAACTGGCACTGCTAATAGTTATTTGGATGCACGCTCTATCATTGTAACAAATGATGACTTCAACAATGCAAAAGTAGACTTTGAAAAAACCAATCAGAACATTACCGCACACTTTAAGAAGCACAAAGAACTTCAGATAGTAACGGGATTCACAGGCTCAACTGCTTCCGGTGAAACCACAACACTAGGTCGTGGCGGTTCTGACTATACAGTTTCAATTCTTGGTGCAGCGCTTAAAGTTGATGAAGTAGAAATATGGACAGATGTTGACGGCGTTCTTACCGCTGACCCTCGCTGTGTGCAAGAAGCATTCGTTGTTGATACTTTGTCTTATGAAGAAGCAATGGAACTTTCATACTTCGGCGCTAAGGTTATTTATGCACCTACGCTTCAGCCTGCGTATGAAAAAAATATCCCAATAAGAATTAAAAACACTTTTAATCCGTCAGTCCCCGGCAGTACAATTGCCTCAAATTCAGTTAACCGTAAATATGGCATAACTGGAATTGCAAGTATTGAGAATATCGCTGTCCTAAGAGTTGAAGGAAGCGGTATGGTAGGTATTTCGGGAGTTGTTTCAAGACTGCTCTTGACCTTATCCAAAAATCAAATCAATTTAATTCTTATTACACAATCATCTTCTGAACATACAATCTGTTTTGCGGTTAAGCAGGATGACGCAGACCTGGCGAAAAAAGTAATTGAAAAAGAATTTGAACTTGAAATCGAAAGCCACCGCATAACAGACATTCACATTGATAGAAATCTTTCTATCGTTTCGGTTGTCGGCGAAAATATGCGGCACACAACAGGCGTAAGCGGAAAAATATTCGGAGCACTCGGCAAATATAGAATTAACATCGTTGCAATCGCACAAGGTTCTTCTGAGTTGAATGTTTCCTTTGTAATTGGACAAAAAGATTTAACGAAAGCATTAAATGTAATTCACGATGAATTCTTTTTTGCTTATAGACGCAAAGCACATATTTATGTCATCGGAGCAACG
>CAIWTC010000239.1 GCA_903915485.1 uncultured Ignavibacteriales bacterium
CAACATTCAAAGCAGTAAAATTCAAGTCGAAAGATTACGGCGAGAATATGATGTACAGCTTACAGGTAGCAGTTGAAGATTGTACTGGTTGCGAACTCTGCGTAGATGTTTGCCCTGCAAAGAATAAAAAAGAAGTTAGACTTAAAGCTATTAACATGGCTGAGCAGCTTCCTATCCGTGCATCAGAATCAGAAAATTGGGACTTCTTCCTTAACTTACCTGAATTGGACAGAACAAAAATTTCAACCAGTTCAGTAAAAGATTCGCAGTTCTTAGAGCCATTGTTTGAATTCTCAGGCGCTTGCTCAGGATGCGGTGAAACTCCTTATGTTAAATTAGTAAGTCAGTTATTCGGCGATAGAACATTAGTTGCAAACGCTACCGGATGTTCATCAATCTACGGCGGTAACTTACCAACAACTCCTTGGACCTCTAACAAAGACGGCAGAGGCCCTGCATGGTCAAACTCATTGTTTGAAGATAATGCTGAGTTTGGTTTAGGTTACAGATTAGCAATTGACAAACATAATTTGCAGGCTAAAAATCTTTTACTGAAACATTCTGCTGAATTAGGCGAAGTTTTAGTTGAAGCTTTAGTTAACGCAAAACAAGCTGATGAATCTGATATCTACGAACAAAGACTAAGAGTCGATGAATTAAAAGTTAAACTTGCTGAGTTATCTGCTTCCACAAAAGATGCTGATAGCACAAGCGACTTTACACATCTCTTAAGTCTTGCAGATTACTTGGTTAAAAAATCTGTATGGATTATGGGCGGTGACGGATGGGCATATGACATCGGTTACGGCGGACTTGACCATGTACTTGCATCAGGCAAGAATGTCAATGTTATGGTACTTGATACTGAAGTATATTCGAATACAGGTGGTCAGTGCTCCAAGTCAACACCTCGTGGTGCGGTTGCAAAATTTGCGGCAGGCGGAAAACCTTCTGCAAAGAAAGACCTTGGCTTGATGGCTATGTCTTACGGCAATGTTTATGTTGCTAAGATTGCAATGGGTGCTAACGATGCTCAGACAGTAAGGGCTATCCTTGAAGCAGAAGCATATGACGGTCCATCATTGATTATCGCATACAGTCACTGTATTGCACATGGTATAGATATGGGTAGAGGCATGAAGAATCAGAAGGCTGCAGTTGATTCAGGTCACTGGCAGTTATACAGATTCAATCCTGATTTGACAGCTGAAGGGAAAAATCCTTTCAAGCTTGAATCAAAAGGGTTGAAGATTCCGTTTAGAGATTATGCATATCTCGAAACCCGTTATAAAATGTTAGTAAAATCAAATCCAAAGGTTGCTGAGGAATTGATGGTTGAAGCGCAGAAAGATGTAACTAGCCGTTACAAGCAATACGAACAAATGGCTTTAGACAAGCCTGAATAAGAAATAATTTGAGGCTGTTTCTGCAGACACTGTTGAAACAGTTTGACTTCTGAAGCAGCCTCATTAATAATTAATTTTATAATAAAGGAAGATTATGGATTTAACTACAACATACTTAGGTCTTAAATTAAAGAATCCACTTATCCCTTCAGCCGGACCGCTTACCAAAGATGTGGACACGGTAAAACAGTTGGAGGATGTTGGAGCAGCAGCAGTTGTTTTGTATTCACTTTTTGAAGAACAAATTGAACACGAACAACTGGAAATACATCATTACACAACAGCACATGCTGACAGTAATGCTGAAGCATCAAATTATTTTGTTGACTCAAGTGAATTTAAGGCAGGTCCCGAAGATTATCTTGAGCACATTCAGAAATTGAAAAAAAGTGTTTCAATTCCTATCATCGCAAGCTTAAACGGAAAATCTTTAGGCGGATGGACAGATTATGCAAAGCAAATTCAGCAGGCAGGTGCAGATGCGCTTGAGTTGAATATCTACAGACTTGCAACAGATGTTACAAAAACCGGTGCTGAGATTGAACAAAGTTATTTGGATATTGTTAAAGCAGTTCGTGCTGCTGTTGATATACCAATCGCAGTTAAATTAGCTCCGTTTTTCAGTTCAATTTCCTGGATGGCAAATGAAATTTCAAAAGCCGGTGCTGACGGATTAGTATTATTCAATAGATTCTATCAGCCTGATATCGATCTAGAAAATCTTGAAGTTGTACCGAATGTACTTCTTTCAACTCCTATGGCTATGCGTTTACCTCTTCGCTGGATTGCAATTCTTTATGATAAAGTTTTAGCAGATTTAGCTGCATCAAGCGGTGTGTATAATGAAAAGGATGTCATTAAAATGATAATGGCAGGAGCAAAAGCTACCCAAATGCTTTCATGTTTATTGAAATTCGGAGTTGGTCACATTGGTGATGTACTCAACAGAATGAAATACTGGATGGAAGTGAATGAATATGAATCACTCGAACAAATGCGCGGAAGCATGAGCTACAGAAATGCCGGCGACCCTGCACAGTTTGAAAGAGCAAATTATATGAAGGTGCTTAATTCATATAAATAATTTTTGACCTCACCCCTGACCCCTCTCCTTTTGAAGGAGAGGGGTTATGTAGGTTGGAAATATATAAAGTAGTTAAGTGTATCAGCATTTCTGAGATTAAGTAATTAAGAAGAGTATTTGAACCCATCGCTTTTGTAAGTTGATGGGTTCGTTGTATATAGCGGAGAAATTTATATGACGGAAATTTTTAATCGCTCTCGTGAGAGGGAACAGCGACGGGAACTTAGAAGAAGACAAACTGAAACTGAAGAAATATTGTGGGAGGTTTTGAGAGATAGAAAATTAGGAGGATATAAGTTTAAGCGACAGTATTCTGTTGAGAGATTTATTATTGATTTTTATTGTTCTGAAGTAAGATTTGCTGTTGAGTTAGATGGCTCTGTTCATGATGAGAAATCTCAAAAAGCATACGATGAAGCAAGGCAAGAATATATCGAGGAATTTGGGATAGAGTTTTTGAGGATTAGGAATAATGAGGTTGAGAGGGATATTGAGGGGGTGAAGAAAAAAATACTTGAGGCAATTGAAAAACTAAAACGACCTCATCCCCCGGCCCCTTCTCCTTGGTAAGGAGAAGGGGAGAGGACAAATTTGGGGCTGTAATAATTTTAATATTGAAAATATATTATCCCTCTCCTTCGCAAGGAGAGGGAACTTGGGTGAGGTCTTTATAAGTTCTCTAACAAAAACTTTGTAATCAAAGTAAACAATTGTTGCCGTGTTTTCCCGCCGTAAATTCCATGGTCTTTGCCGGGGTAAAACATTGTTGAAAATTGCTTGTTACTAGCTATCAGCAAATCCACAAACTTGACTGAGTTCTGGAAATGAACATTATCGTCTGCTGTGCCGTGAATTAATAATAATTTACCTTTAAGTTTATCGACATAATTTAGTACTGCACTTGATTCATATCCTTCAGGATTCAAATCGGGAAGCGACATGTATCTTTCGGTGTATATGTTGTCATAATATCTCCAACTTGTTACCGGTGC
>CAIWTC010000240.1 GCA_903915485.1 uncultured Ignavibacteriales bacterium
TCCTTGTCCCAGAAAGACAAACTTTGGGCGAACTCGTTGCTTTCAATTAGTTCTTCTGCTATGCTGAAAAGTTTTGTTTCGGCAATCTTACTCTTATCTGCACTGCAGCTGCTTAAAACTATTTTGCTTTCATGGCAAAACACCATGAAATCCTCGAAGATTTTGTGCAGGATAAGTCCAAATGTTTTGGAATCAGCCTCTTCTTCAGGCTCAAGTGTTTCCTGAAGGTTCAGGATGCGTTCAAGGAAATACTTGAAGGGACATGATGCGAAATTCTCAAATTGAGTAACCGAATATTTTTTGTTTGCCGTTGAAAGTGAAGCCTTGGCCTTATCGGAAAGCAGCGAAATGTCCAAAACACCACTGAATGCCTCCAAGCCTTCCTCCTGATTTATTCTGCTCTTGTCAATGTCAATGTGTTGCTCTAAATCTGAGAATGAAAAGTTAATTGTCTTATCAACGGAATTTTTCTGCCAATTATAATAGTTTGAATCTGCAAGCATCTTGTAGGCATCTTCTACAGAGAATATATAATTTTCATATTCCTTTTGATTCCTCTCAGTTATATTAACGCACCTACCTAAAGCAATCAAAAATCTTGATTTCATAAACTCTTCTGTATCCTGTTTCTCAGGATAGGATACATAAAGTTTACTGCTCCAAGTCTGAAGTGACTGGTAAAACAGATACTGCTGCTCCAAGATATGGCGCTTCTCAAGTTTTAATGAATCTTCAAAACTGAACAATTCTGAACTGTACTTGGTTGGGAAATTTCTGTCGTATAATCCTGAAAGAAAAACATATTTAAACTTAAGTCCTCTTGCCTCATTCGGAGTGGTCACTGTTATCCCGAATCTTGATGGCTCCCGTTCTGTGTATCGTTCAAATCTTAAGGCCTGGATGAGATTCTTTAAGTAGAAATCTAATCTTTTTTTGTAGTCAGTCCCAAATTCAATTTCTAATAATTCTATAACTTGTTCTGTGGTTGAGATTAATTGGGTGATGCTATTGATGAGATTAGAGTCAGACCCTGAATTAAAATCTATTCCATTCTCTAACAAATTAAATGAGTTGATTAATTTCTTGAAATTCAGCAAGAACTCTGACGGGGACATTTCTTTGCGAAACGGAGAAAGGTTCTTTCGTATAATGTCAATCGCCTTGATTCCGCGAATAATCATATCCTTCTCTCTGGAGTGGATGTTGCTTAGTGCCTGACTATTGGATATACTGCTCTTTAGATTAATCCACTCGTTTTCACCGCGGACGATATTAAATTTTGAAGCAGTAAATTTCAAATCGCTAATGTTGCACTCGTTTAAAGGAAGAATACCAGCAGAAAAAGTTCTGAATATTTTTGCGAAGTGAAAATCCTCCGATAATATTTCAAGGTAACTGATTATGTCGATAACCGGGAGTACAGAACTTAGGCATATTCTGTCAGTAAGATTCAGCGGTAGGTTGAATTGAGAAAACACATTTCTTATAAACGGTGAGTAA
>CAIWTC010000241.1 GCA_903915485.1 uncultured Ignavibacteriales bacterium
ACAAGGTATCCGTGCTGAACCCCTTAGGGGATGAAGTCTATGGAGATTCAAAGACTAATATTAAAGGGATTCAAACAGATTATGAAAAAGCAGGCTTAAAGGCGCTAGAATCGGCAGCAAATTCAATCTCCGCCAGTTTAGTTGATAAGATTATCGAAGTACTTTCTAAATAGTTTTTAAGATATTATTCTGAATAGTATAAAAAAAGAGTTCATACAAAACTGATTTATGTATGAACTCTTTTTAATTATTTATTGCTTACTATTTCAGATACAACATTTTCCTTGAGGAACGGAATGAGTTAGATTCTAATGAATAAAAATAAACACCGCTTGATATGCGTGAACTAAATTTATTCAAATCAAATTCAACCTGATACGAGCCCGTTTCTTTATTCCCGTCAACCAAATTTGCCACTAAATTACCCAGAGCATCATAAACATTCAACTTTACATGAGTACTGTAAGGGACTGAATATTTAATTACAGTGCTTGGATTGAACGGATTTGGATAGTTTTGTTCCAATTCAAAGGCATTTGGCGTTGTTCCAGATATTTTTGAATCAGATACATTTGCTACTAAACCTGCTTCCGGAGTCGGGAGTTTAACATTAGTATAGATTCTGAACTCACCGGGATTAAGAGATATTTGAGCAGCCACATCAGACACTGTTATGCTGTCACCGGCAAAATAGTTATACCATTTCCCTGTAGACTGGAAACTAGCAGACATAGATGCTGCTGTAACTCCGAAGTTACCAATTATAGCTACATTCATCGATGCATTATTCAGACTAATCCTTTTCATTGCCCCACTTACATCCATTGAAAAATCAGATGTTCTGAATGCAGGATAGGTTTTCTTTAGTTTATTTAACTCTGCCCATGTTTTATATAACTTTAGCCGAGTTGCATCTGCATAATAATCCCACTTGATTGGTTTGGCATCAGTTTTACATACATCAGTTCCGCAAGGATAAAAGTGAGATAAATCATACCCTAATTCGCCGAACTGCCAAATCATTTTGGGTCCTGGTATTGTGAAGAAAAACGCACCGGCCAATTTCATTCTCTCGAGTGCTGTAGTGGTAGTCTTGATACTATAAGTTCCGCTCAAATTACCAAAAGTTATATTCTTATACATCAATCGTTCTTCATCGTGTGATTCCATATACCCAACAACATTGGCTGAATTCCATCCGCGATTCTTCCAGGACATCCAACTTATATCCGATTTCCCACTCTCGTTATAGCCCATTGTTGCTTCGTTATAATTAGAATTACTATTACCCCAAAGCAACATTCCCATACCGTAATTAGCAAGAACTTTTTCTTCAGAATTATCAGCGAAATGTTCCAAAATGACATAACTATAAGGATCAACTGCCCATATTTTCCCTGCCATCCTTTCAATCAAATTAATTCTTGACTGATCATACTGTCCCCACACGCCAACATCCGTAGTATAGTTCTGAGTAAAACCCTTGCTTAAATCAAATCGATATCCATCAATTTTATAATCAGTAATCCAGTACTTTGTGACCCTGTCAACTAAGTATTGAGTCGCGGCACTTTCATGATTAAAATCATTGCCGACATTATATGGATGCTTAGCATCAACATTAAACCAAGGGTTGTCAGCCGCAGGCTTGCTTGTGGCAGCATTCCAGTATAGACGGGCAAATGGACTGCTTCCCATTGAATGATTCAGTACCATATCCATGATAACCGCTATTCCGTTTTGGTGACAAATGTCAACAAACTTTTTGAAGTCATTTTTCGTCCCATAATACTTATCCGGTGCAAAATAGAAAGCAGGGTTGTAACCCCAACTGAGATTTCCTTCAAATTCAAAAACGGGCATCAACTCAATAGCATTAACACCTAGATTTTTCAAATATGTTAAAGTATCTATTATTGATTGATATGTATGCGCCGTTGAAAAATCTCTAATCAGCAACTCATAAATTACTAGGTTGTCTTTAGGAGGTTTAACATAACCCGAGGCAGTCCAATTATATGCTGATTGTGCTGTTTGAAACACACCGACTATTTCGGTAGTTTTCCCTTTTGGATATGCTTTAAGATTTGGATAAGTAGTTGAAGCAATATACTGGTCATTATTTGGGTCTAAAACCTTATCGCAGTATGGATCTGCAATTCGCAGTGAACCATCCACTAAATATTGGAACCCATATTCAAGGCCTACGGAAATATTATTTATAGTAACCCACCATTTATTTCCATCAGGGGTTTTGTTCATATAGTATTCAGGAAGAGCATCCCAATTTGAGAAGTCACCTATAGCATATATATAACTTTTATTTGGCGCATACAGCACCAAGGTAACAGATGTTGGAGTAGCACCGTAATTAATACCATCATCCGCATTTGCGGGTAAAGCAGCAACTGTAACTGGAGGCCGAACTACAAAAAACAAAGAATCAGTTTTAGTTTGTCCTGATTTAGTCCCGACGGCTTTAATCCATTTTTTTCCGGCAGTTGAAGCAGTATAAATGTAATCCATCAGTTTCGCCGTATCCGATTTAACACGGATATTGTCTATGTATAGATAAATACTATCGGTGGAAGCAGCGGTTATCTGAATCGGTAATTGCTCACCTACTGCCAAAATAATTGGACGAGTAATTGGTTGGGAAATTGCAACGCTAAAACTTCCTCCCGTCGAAACAGGGACAAAAATATCACCCCCTGCTGTTGTTTTCCCTGTAATAGTTCCGGTCGTATTTCTAAATACAAATGCTACCTGCAGAACCTGTTCAGCAACCGGGACAGCATAAAACGACCTTATACTAGGCTTTATTGAATACTGGTATAAATCTGTACCAATTCGTGTGAGTTTTGTTTCGGCTGTATTAACTGCCCAGGCAGTTTTTACATACTTCCAATCGGTTGAGGATGTGCTCAGATTGGTTATGACACCTGTATGTGCGTAAACATCACCTGTATATCCTTTTAAACCAGCATTGCCTTGAGTGGCATCAAAGATAACTGTAACAGAATCACTTGCTGTAGCGAAATAGGGGGTCCAAGTTACTAATTGCCCTTGTGCAAAGGAAATTGTAGCTAATAAGAACCAAATAAATGTGCGCCTCATTGTATTAGTCTCCGGTTTTTAATTGTTATTTGATAGTTGGCTTGCCTGCTTTTTCCCAGGCTAAATAATAAATATTTGCTAATCTGCTTGCTGCTTTATCTAATCTGTCCATTGTCACAAATTCAGTATAAAACCACATCAACTTATAATATTCTTGATTAAATACACCCTTTGTTTTGTCAGAAGAGAGTTTATCAGCTGACATTAAAACTGTTTGATAAGTATTGGATTCTCTGATGACATCAAAAATACAAGATTGAATATCATGGATTGGACCAACATTTGATTTTCGAATGTTAGATTCTATAAAAGAATAATTTGAATCAACCATAAAAATCTCGTAACGGGCATGAACACCTTTTTGGCCTGTAAGTTGACCATTATAATTTAAGATAGTATGCATTGGTTGATGTGCATCAGCAACATAATGCGCTAAGTCAGACATATAATATTTTATTTTCGTGTTATCACCTGACTTAAATGATTCAACAAGGTTGTCGAACACTTCAACAGTTGCCCATGGAAGCACTCCCTGTTTCTCAACCATTTCTTTGCCATATTTAGCAGCCAATTCATCCCTACTAAGTATCTTTTTACCATCGGAATATTCCGAGTAATAATCTATGTCAATAAAATGCCTGGGGCCTTCAGCTTTAACATCACCCTTCCTTGTATCAGCATCCACAGAATGTTCTTCTATATCCGCATTCCAAGAGGTAGGTATATGCATTTCCGCCGGTAAATATTTCATTGCAGAAACAGCAATCAATTTATGCCCCTTGTCTCCCCAACCAAAAGCAGAGTTGATTAGTAGCAATACAACTACCGCATAATTTCTAAATAATTTCATAGTGCTTCACTTTTTTCGTTATTGTTTATATTAATCGTGTAAGTTATTAAATCCCTTAAGTGTAAACAAGTCAAAATCCCATATTCAGGGAATTAATCTTCGTTTTCTTTTGTTAAGAAGTGAGCGATTAGTTATTTTAAACTATCTATTATTTAAGAATAAGAAGAATGAAAGAAACAATTTCAGTACTAAATATTTTATTACCTCTGCTCTATTTCGTGAGTTTTGGAGTCTATTTATTAGATTTCATTAAAGACTTAAAGAAGTTAATTAACATAAAGCGAGTATTTTTGTTTTTAACTTTGTTTATTCACATTATCTATCTCTTGATGAGGGGTTTGGAGTCAAGTCACCCGCCTATCACTAATGTGTTCGAGATATTTACTGTAATTGCCTTTTCAATTAGTTTTTCATATTTCATCTTAGAATTGCTAACCGATGTTCGTGGAACCGGACTTTTTATAATAATACTATCCCTTCTATTTCAGCTTATTTCATCACTATTCATCCACGAACAGTTAGTTCCTGAAATACTTAAGTCAAAACTATTAGGATCGCATGTACTTTCTGCTTTGCTAGGCTATTCCGGAATAACTATTTCAGCAGTATATGGATTTCTTTATCTTCGTATGTATTTAGAATTGAAAGAGAACAAATTTAACAGTCTTATTTATCAAAGACTTCCTAATTTAGAAATTCTTGAAAAGCTTAGCTATTACTCTGCGATTATAGGCTTTGTTATGTTGACAGTAGCAGTTATTGTTGGAATAATATGGCTTCCTCAGGTGCCGGAACTGAAGTTCTCATACTCTGACCCAAAATTAATTGGGACAGGGCTTGTTTGGGCCATATATGGAGTGGGTATTTTTTCGAAATTTACCGGAAGACTTCAAGGGAAAAAAGTAGTTATTTTTTCTATAATTGGATTTTTAATAGCAATTCTTTCAACTATAATTTCAAATTTTGTTTCAAAAAGTTTTCACAGCTTTACGATAAAATAAGCACCCTAAATTAATAATGAATATAATTGGTATATCAGTAAATCATAATACTGCACCGGTAGATTTGCGTGAGGCTTTACATCTCCAGCAAGAAGAAATCTCAGATTTATTAAAGAAACTTCATCAGGAATTACTGAATGAAGCATTTATTATTTCTACCTGTAACAGGACTGAAATATTTGGGATTCCAAAAGATCAAAACCTGACGCCAGTCGACATGCAGAATTTTCTAACAAAAGCTAAACCTGTACCAGGGATAGCAGATGAACATTTCTCGAAGTATTTTTCATGCTCAGCAGTTAACCATATCTTTAGGGTTGCTGCTGGAATCGACTCCCTTTTCGTAGGAGATAATCAAATTTTTGGTCAGTTAAAAGAATCCTTTCAACTAGCCGAGAATGCCGGTTCAACAGGACTATTGATGAAACGGCTATTTGATGCTGCTACAGTAGTTGGGAAGCGATCTAAAACCGAAACTACAATAAGTGACGGAGCAATCACAGTAAGCTATGCTGCAGTGCAATTGATAGAGAAAATATTTTCGTCATTGAACAATAAATCTGCACTTGTAATAGGTCTTGGTGAGACGGGTGAGATTGCTGCTAAGCATCTCAAAGACAAGAATATCGGTAAGTTGACACTTACTAACAGAACTTACGAAAAATCGGAGAAACTAGCTGAATTGCTGCACGCATCAATACTCCCCTTCTCCGGCTTTAAGGATTGCCTTTCTGAATTTGATATTATTATCTCTGCTACTTCATCCCCTGAATTGATTATTACTGCTGATGACTTAAAGTTGATGACTAAGAAAAGAAAAAGTGCCTCAACTATATTAATGGATATTGCTATACCCAGGGACATAAGCGCTGAGGCTAAGAAATACGATAGCATATTTTATCATGACATAGACTCGTTGAATATCATTGTAGAACAAAACCTGAAGAAGCGCAAGGATGAAATACCAAAAGTTCACAAGATTATAAAGGAAGAATTGGTTAATTTTTTTAGTTGGTTAAATTCACTTGATATAGCGCCTACAATAAAAACATTGCGAGAAACTTTTGAAAATATCCGCAGTGAAGAAGTCAAATCTCAAATCAACCGATTTAATGAAGCTGATAGAGAAAAAGTTGAAATTCTAACAAAACGAATAATTAATAAAATATTACATCATCCTACTTCCGAGTTGAGAAAAGTTGCTAATTTAGGAATCGACTCTCCGGAGGCAGTTTCAAAGATAGCAATTGTAAGAGAGCTATTTGGTCTTATGAATAATAACACGAATAAAGAAAATTAAAATATGGCAAAGAAAAAAATCATCATTGGCTCCCGTGGAAGTGAATTAGCACTTTGGCAGGCAAATCATATTAAAAAAGAATTACTCCGTTCAAACAAAACTATCACAGTTGAAATTCAAATTATAAAAACTAAAGGTGATAAGATACTTGATGTTGCCTTGTCAAAAATCGGTGATAAAGGGTTGTTTACTAAAGAGCTTGAAAACGCATTATTACAAGGAAAGATTGATTTAGCAGTTCATAGCCTGAAAGACCTTCAGACACTAATTCCGGAAGGTTTACTTTTAGCTGCAATAACTAAAAGACACCCCGTTGAGGATGTTCTAATAGCAAGAAAAAAAGGAATGACTATTTTAGATTTGCCGGAGAATGGAATTGTCGGCACAGGGTCATTGAGAAGACGCTCACAATTAGTACATCTTAGACCCGACTTAAATGTAGAAGAGCTTAGAGGGAATGTGCCTTCTAGAATTCAGATATTTCTTTCCTCTAAATGGGATGCGATAATTCTTGCCCGAGCCGGAGTAGAAAGATTGGGTTTGAAAAAATATGTATCATCAATTATTCCAACAGACCTGATGTTACCTGCTGTAGGCCAGGGTGCTTTAGGAATTGAAATTGCTTCAGATAATACTGACGCGCTTGAAATAGTTTCTGCCCTGAATCACACAGAAACTGAAATCGCAGTACTTGCTGAAAGAGCATTCCTGAGACAGTTAGAAGGCGGATGCCAAGTTCCTATCGGTGCTTATGCTCAAGTTAAATCTAACGGATTATATTTGGATGCGATAGTAGGAGCAGTGGATGGCTCAATTGTATTCAGGTCAAAAATACGCACAGCAAAAACACACCCTGAAAAAACCGGTATTGCTTTAGCCAAGGCATTTGTAAAAGCCGGTGCAGGAAAGATTCTAAATGATATTTATAATAAAAGATAACATTGGTCAGTTTTGAATACCGTGAAATTCTTGAATTACTATTCTGTGTTTTATTGCCTTGACTAGTTATAATTTTATTTCTCAACCGTTGGTTGGTAATTCAGTTAATGCTCTTAATGACAAAATATTTGTTCTTACGAGGGAACACTCACAGTCAAAAGACACTATTAGTATTCTAAACCATCAGGGTGGCACGGTTATATCTTTACCAACAATAGCCATATCTGATATTGCTATTTCTTCAGAAGTACTTACTGATATCAAGAATAATGTTTATGATGCAGTAATTTTGACTTCTATTAATGCGGTGAATTCATTCCTAGGACAATTGAGAATAAATAATATTCTATTCCGGGGTTTAATATTGACATTCGGGACTGAATCACAGAAAAGAATAAGCGAGTTGGGCTACTCAGCACAGATAATAGAAAATACAAACTCATCTAAAGAACTCGCATTTGCCTTAGTAGAAAATAAATACAATAATTTAAACTTCCTTTTCCCATGCGCGAAAAATGGCAGAAAGGAACTTGTCGATATTTTAAAAACGAACAGCATTAAAATTCAAACAGCGTCAGTATATAAGAATTTATTGCCTGATAAATCAAAACTTGAAGCAGAGATTAATTATATTTTGAACAACAAAATTGATTGTTATATTTTCAGCAGTCCATCAACTTATATTAATTTTTTGCAGTTATGCGATATCGACGACCCAATAGATTTTTTTAATAGCAGTGCTATTGCTGCCATTGGGAAAACAACTTCGCATACAATAAAGTCATCCGGCGTGAGTGTACAAATAGTTCCTGACTCGCCTACTATGACAAATTTAGTTAATTCAATTATCAACTATTATGAAAACAGTCGACTATTATGAAATTAAAAAATGATTTATTTTTAAGAGCGTGTAAACATCAACCGGTTGAGAGAACTCCAATCTGGATAATGCGCCAGGCAGGCAGATACTTGCCTGAATACAGAGCTGTGCGCGAAAAATCTAACTTCCTAACGCTCTGCAAAACTCCCGAATTAGCCGCAGAGGTTACAATTCAACCAATAGATATTATCGGTGTTGATGCTGCAATTATCTTCTCTGATATTTTAGTAATTCCGGAAGCAATGGGAATGAAACTGGAAATCGAAGAAGGCAGGGGCCCTGTTTTCGATCACCCCATCAGAACAGAAGATGATGCCAAACATTTACTAACAATCAGTCCCGAAAAAGATCTGAAGTATGTAATGGATGCATTGGCATTGACGAAAAGAGAGCTTAATGGCAGAGTTCCTCTAATTGGGTTTTGCGGTTCACCCTGGACTTTGTTAACATATATGGTCGAAGGCAAAGGTTCTAAAACTTTTTCAACGATTAAGAAATTCATCTATCACAACCCAAAATTAGCTCATTCAATTTTACATAAGATTGCAGATGCTTGTGCTTTATACCTTTCTGCACAGTTGGAGGCCGGAGCTAATGCTGTACAAATTTTTGATACTTGGGGCGGCTTACTTTCCCCTGATGATTTCAAGGAATTTTCACTTCAATACATGGAGATGGTGATTTCCAAAATAAAAAGAAAAGACCAACCGGTAATTGTTTTCTCAAAAGGTGCTCATTCTTCAATGAAGCAATTATCAAAAATTGGTGCTGATGTACTTGGTATTGACTGGACTTTCGATTTTGAAAAAACTTTCAAGAAATATGGCACTACCGTTGCTCTTCAAGGTAATCTCGATCCTACGATTCTTTATGCCCCTGTTGAAAAGATACAGGTTGAGGCAAAGAAGATTCTTGATGCTGTTGGAAACAAAACGGGACATATCTTTAATTTAGGTCACGGCATCCATCCTGATGTTAGTCCTGCAAATGCAAAAGCGCTTGTAGATTATGTTCATTCTGCAAGTGAAATAATAAGACGAAACACTAAATCAAAGAAATAATTTAACTGAAAACATAATCTATGCTTGATATAAATCTTGAACTTATTAAAAAATACGATAGACCGGGCCCTCGATACACAAGTTATCCTACTGCGCCTCATTTCGCGGAAACTTTCACACATGAGGACTATTTAAAAGAGATTCATTTAACAAATCTAAATAATAGCACCCCTATTTCTGTTTATTTTCACCTGCCTTATTGTGATACTCTCTGCTATTTCTGCGGTTGCAACATGATAATTACCAGAAACCGTTCAAGAGTTCAGGAATATATCGACTATATAAAAAAAGAGGTGTTACTTTTCAAAGATTTAATAAATCCTGACCGTAAAATATCTCAACTACATTGGGGCGGAGGCACACCAACTCATTTATCCCCCACTGAAATTGCTGATTTAGCAGGTTTTATTGCAAAGAATTTTGAATTTACTCCCGGCTCCGAAAACAGCTGTGAAATAGACCCGCGGGGCTTGACCAAAGAGCACTTAGAGGCGCTTAAAAACTCTGGCTTTAACAGAATCAGCATGGGTGTTCAAGATTTTGATGATAAGGTCCAAGTTGCGGTTAACCGTGTTCAACCTGAGTCAATGACCGTACAAGTTATATCATGGATTCGGGAGTTGAAATTTAACAGCATCAATCTCGATTTGATGTATGGGTTGCCTCATCAAACCAAGGCGTCTTTCGAGAGAACTTTAGATAAAGTTATAGAAATTTCACCTGATAGAATTGCAGTCTTTAATTATGCACACCTTCCTTGGATGAAAAAGCATATGGGGCTTATAAATGAAGCAGATATACCTTCACCTGAGATAAAATTAGATATCTTAAAAATGACTATTGAGAAACTCGTTGGAGCGGGATATGTATTTATAGGCATGGACCACTTTGCAAAACCTGATGATGAATTGTCTATTGCCTTTAATGAAAAAAAATTATATCGTAACTTTCAAGGGTACAGCACAAACTCGGGGCTGGACATGTATTCTTTCGGGATAACTTCTATTAGCCAACTTGAAAACATCTATGCACAAAATTTCAAGAATGAAAAAGAATATTTCGAGGCCTTGAATCAGGGCAAACTGCCCGTCGCTAAAGGATACAGCTTAACCGCTGACGATCACCTTCGAAGATATGTCATAATGAAGTTGATGTGTGATTTTGAATTGGATATTGACTCAATCGAAAAGAAGTTCAATATTAATTTCAAGAGTTACTTTAACTGGGGACTTGAGAACTTAAAAATGTTTGCTGACGATGGACTTGTAACAGTGACGGACAACAAAATCTCTGTCGTAAATCTTGGGCAATTGCTAATAAGAAACATTGCCTTAAACTTTGACGGTTATATTGAGAACAACCAGGATAAGGCAAAGTATTCTAAAACTCTTTAATAGAGTTAACTACATAATAGTCTGATGTATTAACTTAGGGAGTTCAGGTTTGTTTTCTGAAAATGTCAGGCCTTTGATAACTCTGGATTTTGCATGAGCTATTTTTTCCTCCAAGTCAGTAAATAGAACTGCAATTGTTTGACCTTCTGAAATTTTATCTCCAATTTTAGGATAGAAAATAATTCCTGCCTTAGGGTCAATAATATCATCCTTGGTCAGTCTACCAGCTCCTAGTTCCAATGCGGCCATGCCTACCTCATAAGTGTCCACTGACTCAAGATAACCTGTGCTCTCAGAAGTAACATTTAGCGTGAATTTTGATTTTGGATACTTCTCCAAATCTTTAATGAAAGAAACATCACCACCTTGCGCAATAACGATTTCCTCAAACTTTGAGTAGGCTTTACCATTGGCTATCAACTCCCTTGACATTTCAACTCCTGCTTCAATGGAATCAACTTTCCCAGCCAAATAGAGCATCCCGCCTGATAAGGTCAGCGACACTTCTAAAATATCTCCGGAGACTTCTCCTTTAAGAATTTTAACAACCTCTACTATTTCGAGCCAATTACCGATATAATTGCCTAAAGGCTGACTCATATCCGTAATAAAGCCAACAACCTGCTTGCCGCATGCCTTAGCTGTATTAATCAACGATTCTGCCAGGGCTACGGAATCTTCATACTTTTTCATAAACGCGCCGCTCCCAGTTTTGACATCGAGGACTAAACCATCAATACCTTCGGCCAATTTTTTACTCATGATACTACCAGTGATTAACGGTATGGACTCTACAGTTGCTGTAACATCCCGAAGTGCGTAAAGAAGTTTATCCGCCGGGGCTATTTCTTCTGTCTGACCTATCAGCACAACACCAATTTCCTGAATTTGCTTTTTGTATGCATCTAGACTCATGCTGGTTTGGAAACCCGGGATTGCATCTAGTTTATCAAGAGTACCTCCCGTGTGACCTAATCCCCTACCTGAAATCATAGGAACTGGAACTCCGGCTGCGGCTACAATTGGGGCTAAAATAAATGAAGTCTTATCTCCCACCCCGCCTGTTGAATGTTTATCTATTTTTTTACCATCAATAAATGACAAATCTACTACCACACCGCTATGTAGCATAGCTTGAGTGAGATGTGCAGTCTCTATTGTTGACATTCCATTTAAGTAAATTGCCATAAGAAATGCAGCAATCTGGTAATCCGGGATTTGCTTTTCAGTATATCGATGAACAATATATTCAATCTCTTCCTTGGAGAGTTCTTCATGATTTCTTTTTTTTCTTATAATTTCAACCGGGTTCATAATGTTCTTCTATGTTTAGTTACTAAATTGTATATGCTAAATTAAGAATTTTATTTAACTCAAAGTACATCAGAATATAATTTCTTTTATAATGATGATTTAGTGAAAATTCAATACAACAAAATAATTACAAGGTTTCTTCCCTGCAATGCAGATTTTCACCTATCCCTTAGTCTATAAATTAACTTATAGATTCATATTTATACCATTAAATATGCTAATTATCTCTTACTTACTGCCACTTATTGTCTTTATCTCATGGGTTAATGCAATTTTAGGGTTCGGTATTTTTTTAGTTGCATTCTTCCTCAACAGCTATTTATTCCGGTTAATAAAAATAATCCCATATAAAATTGAAATTACAAATGAGTCTGTTATTTGTACAGAATTTTTATTTAGCCGCAAAAGTATAGTGTTTCCGTTTAGTGATATCGAAACGATTAAAGGAGGGATTTTTGATAGAAGTTTTACAGGGCTCTATAGAATCATACTAATTGGAAGAGAAAATGAAATTGGATATTTTAAGAGTATAAAGGGGTTTACGGAACTAACTAATTCTTTACTGAAAAATGTCAACTCAGAAGTTTATCGCGAACTATTGAAAAATATGGGAGTTAAATAAAAAAGGCAAGCCTTAAAGACTTGCCCAATTTTGAATTGTTCAGCAGAAATTATTTTCCGAGAACAGCATCTTTAGCTTGTTTAGCTATACGGAACTTCAAAACCTTTTTAGCCGGAATAATCATAGCTTCACCGGTTCTAGGGTTTCTACCAGTTCTTTTCTTGCGACTTGCGACTACAAGTTTTCCAAGTCCTGGGAAAACGAAGCTTTTCTTTGCTTCTTTATAGGCTAACAGGGTGATTTCTTCTAGAAATTGTCCTGCTAATTTTTTTGTGACTGAAAGCTTACTAGCTAAAGTATCAATGATTTTAGCTTTAGTCATTGGTTTTGCAACTGCCATAATATATACCTTTATATTTGTTTAAGTACGGTTCTAAAATAAATAAATATTTTTTAAATAGCAAGAACAACCTTAATTTTACTTGACTAAATTGTTACTGCACGTACTCTGAATAGATTCCATGCTAATCACAAGCTATATCAAATATCTAACGGTTACCCCGCCCTTTATATATAAGCTTATGAAGTAATATTTCCAATCGCACGACTAACAATAAATAAAGTCAGCAGCACCATTGCAATATAGATAGCCAGATTACGCAGAGTTTGTTTTGTAATTATCAAAGTAGAAATCGGACCGCGCCAGTTACATTTTCTGCAACGGTACATTTTATAAACACGAGTAACTTTTAGTACATTTTCATAAAAGTTTTTTGCTCTTGACCTTCTCAAGGTATTCACGTCACCGCATGAGGGGCATCTCTTATACGATGGATCTAATCTAAGTAATACTTTCCTTGTAGAATTTATTGCCATTTTATCTCTTTCTTATTAGATTTTTATAACCATTTTCATTTTGAACTAGTGATAATGCTTTCAGAAATTGATCATCTTCTTTTAGCGACATCACAAGTCGACCTTCAGAGCCTCGTGCGCGAGACTCTATTTCAATTTTAATTTCATTCAGTACATCTCCCATATTTTGAGTTATGTCATGAGTCATAGTACTTTTGAAATCTGCCTTAATTGCAGATATCTTATTGGAAATGTCTGCATAGTGCTTATGCTTTTTTGCCATTTCGAGCAACTCATCAACACGCTTTTCCTCAGGTGAAACATACCCGTATTTTTCTGATATTAAATACTCAGTAAATAGTTTTATCAACTCTTTATCTGTAATAGATTCTAGAGATGGTACTTGTTTACTCTCAAGCAAATAATTAGTGAACTTGAAAAACATTCCCTTAGCTAGCATGTCAAGAACTACTTCTGGGTCTTCCTTATCTAATACAAGTGTATCGGGAGTGATTCCGCCTGCAGCAAACACTTGTCTGTTATTATCTGTATTAAACAACAAAGTATTTTTTTGCTCAATTGATGCAATTACTTTACTCTCTTTTGCATAATCAATTTTCTGAATACATCTACCGCTTGGTGTAAAATATTTAGAAGTTGTTATTTTCAAAGATGTATTATGTGACAACGGTACAATAGTTTGCACGAGTCCCTTACCGAATGACTTTTGACCAAGGATTATGCCTCTGTCATGATCCTGTATTGCGCCGGCAACAATCTCCGAGGCCGATGCACTACCTTCATTAACCAAGACAACAAGCGGAGTATTCTTTAGTAACGGTTCTTGAGTACAAAAATATTGCTTGAAATTTGCAGAATCTTTTCCTCTGGTCGAGACGACCAACTGTCCTTTATTAAGAAATTTATTTGCGATATCAACCGCTACATCAAGCAATCCGCCTGGATTATTTCTTAAATCTAAAACAAGCCCGTCGATACTATGTTTTTTCTTAAGTTCTAAAATTGCATTCTTAACTTCTTCACCGGCTGATCTGCTGAAAGAAATAAGTTTAATATATGCAATTCCGCTCTCTTTGGGATAGAATCCATAGTATGAAACATTTTTTAATTTAATCTCTTCTCTTAGAAGTTCAAAATGAAGCGTATCCTTATTCCCCGGTCTTAATATTTTTAAGTTAACGAAAGTACCCGGTTCGCCCTTGACTAAGGAAGATACTTCATCAATATTCCTTGGCGTTATCTTGAAGCCATTGACTTCCATTAAAAAGTCGCCGATTTGTAATCCCTGTTTCTGAGCGGAGTAACCATGTAATATTTCGACTAGTGTAACTTTATCATCACGAATGCCAATAGTTACTCCAATACCGCCATACTTTCCATTTGTTATGAGTTCGATGTCTTCTTGTTTCTTTTCATCAATAAAAACAGTATACGGATCAAGAGTACTTAGCATCCCTTTAATTCCGGCTCGCATAAACTCTTCAGAATTTATTTCATCTACATAACCAAACGCAACTTCTTTATAAACCTTAGTGAAAATATCAATATTCTTTGCGATATCAAAAAATACATCACCTCTACTAAGAACAAAACCTGTGCTTAGTAAAATTGCAAGTGCTGATATTATTAGAATTTTGTATTTATTTTTTTTCATTGCTTTGTTTTAATTTTAAATGCTCCATAATTTTATTATGAATCGTTGCAACATCAAAGGAACCATCAATTGTTACAAACCTTTTTTCCATTTTTGCAATTTCTTGGTAACCGCTCCTGATTTTTTCATAAAATTCTTTAGAACCAAGTTCGATTCTATCTAATGATGTCCTTTTGTCTTTTTGCCTGCTAATAGCCAGGTCGACAGGTATATCAAGGAAAAATGTCAAGTCCGGTTTTGCCTTTTTGGCAACAAAAGAATTGATGGCATTAACAAAATCTTTATCAATTCCCCTGCCAAATCCCTGATACGCAGTAGTAGAATCATAAAACCGATCAGAGAGGACATAATTACCCAATTTTAGAAATGGAATAATTTTTTCACTAACTAATTGCGCTCTCGAAGCAGAGAACAATAGAATCTCAGCCTCATCTGTCAATTTAAGATTCTTTTTATCCAAAAGAATCTTCCTAATTTGTTCAGATATTTCAGTACCACCCGGTTCCCGAATGATCATCACCTCTTTGCCTTCACTTTCCAAATTTTCTTTTAAAAGTGAAATCTGAGTTGACTTTCCGCAAAAATCAATACCTTCGAATGATATAAACATATTATTACTTTTTAATGACTACTCTAACTTTAGATGGTTCAATATATTTTTTTTCTACAGACGCCGGCAAAATAATATTAGGAACTATTATACCTAAGGAATCCTTCACCACTTCTCTATAATCAATGGTAGCACGAAAATCCTTCTGATGTAATTTTCCTAAAATATCTAAGCCGCCTTTTACATTTATTGTAATTTTATCGGGAGTGCATTCAATTTTCTGTCCCGGTGAAATATTAATAATTTCAATTGGAATATTAGCAAATTCCTTATCAACCAATTTCTGCACATCTGCCCTTACTTGGACCATATCGCTTGAAAAGTATATGCCCTGCTGTTTGCTCAAGTAAACTCTTGATGAAATTGGTTCATTTACGAATTTAATTTGAGTCTCTTCAGTAGTTACAAATTCTATTTTGTCAAGAGCAGATTTCGTTCCTGTAATACTTATGGTATCCGGGTCAATTATCAAAGGCGAGGCTAATCCGTAACCATCCTTAAATGATAATTCAATAGATGAAATAACAGGTACACGCTTCTTGACTGATTGTGCAATGTGAAGATAAGCTTCTTCCGGCGAGATGCTTATTATATCACCTTCTTTTGCTAGCCAAGGGTTGTCGGCAATCAAATTTCTGAAATTGATTCTGGTATTCTGATTGTCTTTAGGCAGCGAAACGATAAACAATTCATCTTCAAAATTTTTCAACAAAAGTAATCGCCATCCCTGAACTCTTATCTTAATTAGAAGTTTGTTCGGAATGTCACCATCAAATGAAAAATTCTTGGGGACATTTATAACTTTTATTGGAACTTCAAGAGATGTGTAATATTGTTCTGAAAGGGTTATTGAACCCCAAACAACCATTGAGATTAAAAATGATAATATCCCAATGCCTATTTTTTTTTCATTAGCTTTATTTGAAACCTGCTGTTTTTCCATTTACCTAGGCTAAGGTTTAGGATTTGATAAGGAATCAAAATAATACAGTAATTCTTGCCTGTTTGCCTTGGAAATATCTCTTCCATTAATTGGGAAATTGCTCGTATGCCGGGCTAAACGCCTAAGCAGATGAACATTAAGGGTTGTAATGTCTCTTGCCCTTAAATCTACTATTTCCTGGCTGTTTATATCTGAATTTTCAACAACACTTTCTACCTTAGGAGCTATAACCACTTCCTCTTTAGGAGGTTGTTTTGGCTCTGGTTCAGGTTGATTTTTTGCTGCTACAGTTTTTGTAATCTTTGCTTTAGGTTTCTTTTCTGCTTCCGGTTTTTTCTCATTCTCAAAAATTGGTAAATCGAATAAACCGCCCTGATAAGGCAAACTATATTCAGGTTTTTCACCGGAAACATCTCTGATATCTTCTTCAGATTCTAATTCAATATCTGCATCAGTGATATAATCAAGTTCATTTGTGGGAAGTTCTTCATCATCAAGATACTCATCGTCTTCAGGGAAATCCTCTAAATCTAGTATTTCCTCAGTAAGCAATTCTGAATCGTCTTCTATTAGTTGCGAGATAAAAGGATTCTCATCCTCTAAAGCTATAGTTTCTGATAAAAGCTCACTGTCCTTTGTTGCACTTTCAAGAGAATCATTGCTAACAACTTCTACAATATCATCTGTTTCTTCAAGTTCTACTATTTCGTCAATATTATCTTCAATAATTCCAACAATTTCATCTTCTTCCTCTGAATCCATTTCTGCAACAAATTCTTCTTCTACCTCAATAACCGGATCATTTTCAATTTGAAC
>CAIWTC010000242.1 GCA_903915485.1 uncultured Ignavibacteriales bacterium
AAAGTCCAGGTTTTCGATTCGATATAGCAGAACTTTGGATTTGTTGTCCAGTAACTTTTATAAACATAGTAAGCATCTTTAGGATTATTGGCGCGGTCAAATAGTCCTTTTTGATTTAGATACGGGATAGGGTTCTCAGGTCTTAGCGGAGTTCCGAAATCTCTGAATATCCATTGTGCTGAACCGCTGAGCCAGTCAGTACTTTCCTGCCATTTTAAATACCAATCAAACAAATTGACTATATAGCTTTCGCTCCAGTCACCTTCGTTTGCAATGTTCCTCATTTTAAGTTGAACAGCTTTTTCCTGACCGTCATCTTTTGGAATGTTCCCCTCTCCGGTCACCGGAGTTTCAGTATGTCTTCCAACATGACTGTCTCCGCCGTATTCGATATGAATAAGACGCTTTACAGTGTTGCGCTGTTTATTCATTACATTATCAAGTTCTTTATAAACTGTTGAATACCAACCCGGCCATATTGAAGGAGAGAATACATCTACCACATCAGATGCAGCATCAAATTTTCGTGCTGAAGTAAGGCGATTTGCATCTAAAGACTTAGCCAAATTATTCATTACTAAAGCAAATTTTTTCATAGTGTCTGCGTTATCCCCATTATTATAGTCAGGAATCCAATCACTCTCATTTCCAATTGACCAGAGGATTATGCTTGGATGATTAAAGTTTTGTAGGATCTGCTCTTTAAATAGTCTGGTTGTATTGGCCTGCCATGCTGCATCACCGACTGCACCACGACACCACGGAACTTCATCCCAAAGAAGAATACCAAGTTCATCGCAGGAACGGTAAATTTCAGGTGACTGTGGATAATGCGCAAGTCTTAAGAAATTAGCTCCAAGTTCTTTTATGATTATTATATCTTTCCGGTGGAGAGAATCAGGCATTGCATTACCGTAACCTGCCATTTCTTCATGACGGTGAGTTCCGCGTAAGAGCAGTCTTTTGCCGTTCAGATAGAATGCACCCTTCTCTTTGAATTCATAATAGCGGAAGCCAATTTTATCAGAGTAAGAATCAACAAGTTTGTCGCCATCTTTTAATTCAACATTTATGGTATAAAGGGTCGGACTGTCAGGTGACCATAATTTCGGGTTCTTGACTTTCTTTAATGATAGTCTAAGCGTGTCACCATCGTTTTCTATTTTAACTTTCTTAGAAGAAGTTTCCGAAACTACTTTATCACCGTCAAGTATTGTTACTCTTAAAGATAAATTGTTTTTGGCATCACCCTTTTTTGCAAAGGAAAATTTAACTTCCGCTTCTGCTGATTTTTCATTCACTTCAGGTACACTAACTAAGCATCGTGAGATTGAAATCAGAGGAACAGTTTTCAAACGAACATTACGGTTTATTCCTCCGTAAATATTAAAATCAGATTTCTGCGATGGAATCACTTCCCTATCAATTGAGTTATCCACACGAACACATATTTCATTTGGTGAATCAAATTTGATAAAGTCGGTTATATCAACATCAAATCCTACGAAACCACCGACATGTCCGCCTGCCTTAACTCCATTAACAAAAACTTCAGATTTAATATTTGCTGATTCAAATGAGAGCAAATATCTGGAGGGGGCATCACTCTTTTCAATAACCAAATCTTTTTTATACCACGATGCTGAACGGCGGTAACCCGGAATAGCATCAAACACATCAGTCTTGTTCCAAGTATGCGGAAGATTTACATGCGCCCATGATACACTACTTTTAGAAACATCAGCATAGCTTTTTACATTATCTTCGAGATAAGCCCAGTTGTCATTGATAAGCCGCTCAGTTCTATTTCCAAATTGAAGTGCGCTCATTGCATTGGCGTCTGTTTTAAGTCTACTTATTGCTTCAACAAAATAGTAGTCACCACACGGGAACGATTCATCAACTCCCCACTTCTTAGCAAAATTATATACAGTATGAAGAAGAAGTCCCTGTTCAACACTGCGCTTAGATGAAAGAAAGGAATAATTATTAATTAATGAATTAGTAATAGAAGTGTATGCTGAATGATATTTTTGATAGTCATTTTCTACCGTCAGATAATCACACAGAATTCTCATTCCGTTAGCAGCGATAGCACCGGCTGATGCATCACGAACGGTATCTTTTCCTGCGTCAGTCAAATCCCAATAAGGTACTAAATCAGAAGGAAGTTTATTTAAGAAATAATCAGACATCTTTTTAGATGCGTTCAAAAATCTTTCATCCTGAGTATATTTGTAAGCAACTGCAAATCCATAAATACCCCAAGCCTGTCCTCGTGCCCATGTTGAATTATCATTTGCTCCCTGATGAGTTCTTTTCGAAATAACTTCACCTGTTTTTGTATTATACTCAACGACATGATAGGATGAGAAATCATTTCTGACTGTATTTTTTAAACATGTTAATGCATGCTTATATGCTATATCGTAATATGTATAGTCACCCGTTTCCTGCGTTGCCCAAAATAGCAATTCAAGATTAAGCATAGTATCAATGATAGTCCACCCTGCCCGGTCATCATTCTTAAGCGAGCCCCATGCACGGATATAATTACCGTTTTCGTTAAATCTTTTAACAAGCATTTTTGCCGCATTGATTGCAGCTTCCCTGTACTTAGGGTCTTTCGTATGTCTATAAGCCTGCACAACCGATGGAAGAAAAATAAATCCCAAATCATGAGTGTTATCAAGCGAAGCAAACGGAATCATTGCATCAGCTATTTCAATTGCTTTAGTTTTTAGAGTTTCATTGTGCGTCAAGTCGTAGAGTTTCCAAAACTCCCCGCCAATGAAGCCCATCAGCCAACCCGGTTTCGTTTTAAGGCTGTCCCATTTTCCGTTTATGGTATAATCGGAAAACTTTCCGTTCAGCACTTCTTGTTTCTTCAGTAACTGCGTAGAAAGTTTGTCAAGAAAGTCACTTGACTGGGAATAGTTGAGAGTAGACAATAATAAAAACAGGATTATCGAGATAGTCTTCATAATTTCCTAAAATATTTTCGTTATGTAATTATTAATATTAATCAACCCAAAGAATTGGCTGACGAAGTGCAAATGTTCTGACAATTTCCTCACTTGAGAAGTCAGGTTTAAGTTCTTTCCAAAGGTCCAAATATTTTTGTTCATGTAAGTTAAGTCCGGCAAACAATATCCCGACTTGTCTTATTGGGTAGCATTCATAATACATTAAATCTGGTGGACGGTTCCATGATTTTTTATCTTTTATAAATGGATACATAAACTCCATTGCTTTCTTAATACTTCTGCCATCAGCAAGCTGGAACTCCCAGACATTGTGTTTTGCATCAGAAAGGAATTGACACATCAACAGGTACGCTTCAAGATTAAACAATGAATAGTTATATGGCTTTGTGCGTTTCAATTCAAGCGGAAAACTTCCGTCAGCAGCCATTTGTGTCGGGAAGATAGTATTAGTAAATCTATCTCTTGCGTAATTTAGTAATGAGTCATTTCCGGTAAACTTAGCAAAAGCAGCGACCTGAACATTCCACCATGAGCCGTGATTATTCTTTTGGTCTCTTTCTTCAAGCCCATACTTATGTGTTGTAAGCCAGGTAAGATATTTACGGAACCAATCACGCAATCTATCGGCATCCTTATGAGAAAGCGCTCCGCCCTGCTCAAGAACTTCGATAGCTTTTGTTAGCTCAATTAAATGAATAGTATCAATAACGCCTATTCCCCTGCCGGTAACTTTGTTTCTTATTGCCTGAGAATAAAGCAGTGAAGGATTCATCATTGTAGCAGTATCAGCGAACCATGCGTTCAAATGTTTTATTGCCGCAATCGCAAATTTTTTATCTTTTGTTATTTTATATGCAGCCGTAAGCGCAGGTACTTTCATTGAAAAGTCGCGAAGCGCTTCCCTGTGCACATTGAAATTAGTAGGATTAGTTTGTCCATCCTGCTGAATATAAGGACCGTTAGGGTCTTTTGGGTCAGGCCACCAGTAATCACTCTCGGAATAATAATCATGAACTCCGCCCGCACTTCTTTCTGCATGAAATGAAGTTATTGTACGCGGTTTATCATTCAAATATTTCTTTGCAAGCTTGAGAACTCTTGTTTTATCTACTGCAACAACATCAATTGATGCTTGTGCCATCAG
>CAIWTC010000243.1 GCA_903915485.1 uncultured Ignavibacteriales bacterium
AATTAACTGATTGTTTGGCGACGGTACAACGTGCAAACTATGCCTATGTTTTTGAAAAACTTGCTAAATACAGCGATACTGTTATAACCGGAATATTTGGTTCTGAATTGATGCGTACTTTCCAGAATGCAGGGTTTATGATTTCGGAACCTGCTGTTGCAGCACTCAAGAATTCCTCCCCTCTTGATGAATTAGGTAGAATTATAGATTCAAACCCGCACAGAGAATATTGGGGTGAAAAAATATTCAATCAAAAAAACAAAGAAGAAGTCCTCCAGAGTTTTAAGGATAAGTATATGGCGAAATCATATACATCGCTTAACCATTTTATATTTACTTATTTTATTAAGGATGCGTTAAGGAAATATTTTGGCGGCGAAGTGCATTCTGAAAGAATATTTGGAACAAACAGATTCCCGTTCTTTGATGATGAATTTGTAGACTTTATTCTTCAGTCACCGTTTTCTGCTATCAATAATGTCTTCATGGACCCAGGCATCAATGAACGTATTTCTTCACAAAAGTTTTACGCTCATATTATTAAAAAGACTAACCCAAAATTATTGGATTACACTACTGACCACGGATTTGCTCCAAAGTATTTACTATATCCTTTCCCAATGCTTTTTATCGGACCTCAATTTGTGATGAAAAGTTACTTGCAGAGAAAACATGGTTACAAAGAATTTAATTCGGTAGAATGGTTTACATCATTGCTTGATCAAGATTTATCCTCATTAAATCAAGACGGTGTAGTAAATACAAATTTAATGAAATCTGCATTCAGCCAGAATAATTGGGTTGATGATATTAACGTATTCAGAAAACTATTTTCACTTCAATATTATACTCAAACTTTTAGTTAATATTAATTAAGTTTATCAGGACATCGCTTTGAAAAATATACTTCATTTAGAAAGAAAATTTACTTCAAAAACAGAGACATTTATTGTTAATCAAGTTAATACAATTGACAGGTATAATGTAATAGTCGCATCTATTCGTGATACAAAGAATCTTGATTGTATTAAAAAGGTAATCATTCCCGAGAATGTCGATTGGATTTCGAAATCTGCGCGTTACTTATCGAATAAAACAGCAAATGATTTATTTAATCAGTTAAAGGAGTATGATATAGCTTTAATTCATGCTCACTTTGTAATTGATGCATGGTTTTTTCTAAAACTGACAAAGAAATTTAATGTTCCTAAAGTCGTTTCAGGTTATGGACATGATGTTACCAGAGTTAAGAATGACTATTTCGGTTATGGAAAACAAATGCTTAAAAAAGCAATGAAAGAATATGACTGCGTTCTGGCAATGTGCGAGGATATGAAGAAGGATATTCTGAAAATTGGCTGTGATGAAGAAAAAATTAAAATACATTACCATGGAGTAGATGTCAGTAAGTTTGTTTTTCCGGAAAGAGTTTATGGGGAGAAGGAAAGTTTCGATATTCTTCAAGTTGGAACTTTAGAGCCGAAGAAAGCCCAAGATTTAGTTCTTGAGGCATTATCCGTTTTGCAAAAAGAGCATAAGATTAATAACTTCACATATACATGTATTGGTGAAGGTGAATTAGAAGAAATGCTCAGGGTAAAAGTTAAGGAACTCGGTTTAGAAGATAAAGTAAAAATCAGAGGATACTTCAAGTATGCTTCAGCAGAGCACATCAATGCTTATAGAACTGCAGATGTGTTTATTCACCCTAGCATAACTCTTGCAAATTATGAAAAAGAAGGTATCCCCGGAACTATTGTAGAAGCTATGGCTAGCGGATTACCTGTTGTAAGTACTTACCATGCAGGAATTCCCGAGATTATTAAAAGCGAGGAGGACGGTCTTTTGCTTGAGGAAAGAGATGTAAAAGGTTTGGCTAATGCGTTGTATAGATTATCGCAGAGTCCGGCACTCAGAGAAAAACTTGGTAAGAATGCTCAGAAAACAGCATCAAATAAATTAGATTTACAAACGGGAACAAATTCACTTCAAACAATTTATGATGAATTGTTAAAGTGATTTGGTTCATCTTGAATTAAGTGAAGCGAAAACAGAAATTTAAACTTTTAATTAACACGGATTATGAATAAAGAACTATACAATAAAATCAGGAAAAAACTCCCGGTAGCACAACGAGTTCAGTTGTCTAAACTGGTGTTCCGGCTTTTAAGGAAACCTATGTATAGTGCTGAAAATAAAGTTCCGCAAGATAAAGGAGTGGTGACGCTTTCCGCAGATTTTGAACTTGCTTGGGCATGGAGGTTTTCTAAAAAAAATATTAATGCCGCAGAAATGGGTCGACGTGAACGCGAACATTTCCCGCTAATACTAGCTAAGTTAAATGATTTGGATATTCCGATTACATGGGCAACCGTAGGTCATTTGTTTTTGGATAATTGCAAAAAGCATAATGGTTTGGCTCATGCCGAACTTCACCGGCCGCATTATTTTGAAAATATATTTTGGACTTATAATAAAGGTGATTGGTACGATTTAGACCCATGCACTGATTACAAAACAAATCCGGAATTTTACGGGCCTGATTTAATTGAGATGATACTTAATTCAAAAACCAAACATGAAATAGGGTGTCATTCATTTTCGCATTGTGATTTTACTGAAAAAAACAGCTATCCTGAGTTGATTTATGATGAGTTAAACGCTTGTGAAGAAGCCATGAAAAGATTTGGCATCAAACCGGTTTCTTTTGTTTTTCCCGGGAACCAAGTTGGCAGTATAAATATACTTAAGGATAAAGATTATAAGATTATCAGACATAAGACAGATGAGCTGAAGGAAATAGGGTTTCCT